>CAYGKI010000062.1:0-9427 GCA_964350235.1 uncultured Gemmatimonadaceae bacterium
CTTCCCGTCTTTCGCCCGAGTTCGCCCATGCGCCTCACCTACCTCACCGGGGTCGTCCTCGCCGCCATCGAAGCGGGGCACCGGTACGGCTTCGACATCATGGACGCCACGGGCATCCCCGACGGCACCGTGTATCCCGCCCTCCGCCGGCTCACCCACGCCGGTCTCCTGGAGGCCCGGTGGGAGGATCGCTCCAAGGCTACGGCGGCCAACCGGCCACCACGGCGGTACTACCGGCTCACCGCGGAGGGCGCAGAGGCCCACGCCGGTGCCCTGGACCGCTTTCCCGGCATCGCCCACACGTTCGGCGTGGGCGGCCCCGAGCCGCAGGACGCATGAGCCGGGGCCCCTTCCTGGAGGCGCTCTGCCGACGGCTGGTGCGGCTCGCCTCCATGATCGCGCCAGCGTCTGTCCGGCCCGATTTCGTCCAGGAATGGGAGGCCGAGTTGGCCGGGCGCTTCCACCCCGACCCCCCGGGCAGGCCACCGGGCCTGGGCGGCCGTCTGACCCTCGTGTACCGAAGCGGGCTGTCCATCATCGACGCATGCGATCTGCGTGCCAGGGAGCTGACTTTGGATTCCGTGCTCAAGGACCTCTCGTTCGCCGTGCGCTCCCTCGCCCGGCGGCCGGCCTTCACCGTGCTGACGCTGGTCACCATCGGCCTGGGGATCGGCGCCAACACGGCCATCTTCTCCGTGGTGAACTCCGTGCTCCTCCAGCCGCTCCCGTATCCGGATCCCGGGGAGCTGGTGATGGTCTGGGAGCAGGACAGGGTGCGCGGGTGGGAACGGGTGCCTGGATCCGCCGAGGATTTCCTCGTGTGGCAGGAGGAGAGCGCCACCCTGGCGTCCCTGGCCGGCGGCTCGGGAGCTTCGTTCTCCCTCACCGGTGGGGCCGCCCCCGAGCAGGTCCCGGGCTTCCGCGTGACCGGAGCGTTCTTCGACGTCTTCGGCGTGCCGCCTCTCCACGGCACCCCGTTCGGAGCGGAGTCCACGGTGGACGGGATGGACCGGAGGGTGGTCCTCTCCCACGGGCTCTGGACCCGCCGCTTCGGCGCCGATCCGGCGGTGGTGGGAACGACCATCCAGGTGGACCGCGCGGCGTCGGAGGTGGTGGCCGTGATGCCCCGGGGCTTCCAGTTCCCGAGCACCGCGGAGATGTGGATGCCGCTGGTCTTCTCGGACGCCCAGCTCCAGGACCGTAACTGGCACTTCATCATGGCCGTGGGCCGCATGGCGCCGGGTGTGGACCGGGAGGTCGCCCTGGTGGAGATGGAGACCATCGCCGCCCGGTTGGCCGAGGAGTTTCCCGAGTCCAACGCAGACTACGGGATCACCGTCGAGCCCCTCCACGCCGAGATGACGACCCAGGTGCGTGGGATGCTCCTGGTGCTCCTCGGCGCCGTGGGATTCGTGCTGCTCATCGCCTGCGCCAACGTGGCCAACCTCCTGCTGGTACGCGCTTCCGGCCGGGCCCGGGAGTTCGGGCTTCGCACCGCGTTGGGCGCCGACCGGTGGCGGATCGTACGGCAGCTCCTCACCGAGAGCCTGCTGCTGGGCGGAGCCGGAGGCGTCCTGGGCCTGGGGGTGGCGGTGGTGGGCCTGGAATGGATGCTCAGCCTGACCCCGCTGACCCGGCCCGGAGGCGGGGCCATCGGCATCGACGGTTGGGTGCTCGGCGCGACGGCGGTGGGTGCGGTGGCCACCGGGCTCTTCTTCGGCATGGCGCCCGTGGTCACGGCCTGGAAGACCGACGTGCAGTCCGCGCTCAAGGAAGGCAGGGGCCAGGCGGGAGGGGGAGGGCGGCGGATCCGGTCCGCTCTGGTGGTGGCGGAGATCGCGCTGGCGCTGGTCCTGGTGACGGGCGCCGGCCTCATGGTGCAGTCCGTCCGGCGCATGCTGGACGTGGACGTGGGCATGGAGACGGAGAACGTCCTGGTGGCCCAGCTCTCCCTTCCCGCTGGCGCCTATCCGACCCCCCAGGAGCAGATCCTCTTCTACGACATGCTCCTGGAGCAGGCCCGGACCATCCCCGGAGTGCGGGAGGCGGCGCTGTCGACGCTGGTGCCGCCCGCCAGCGGGGGACAGTATCACGTGCGCGTGGAGGGGGTGCACGAGGCGTGGACCATGGACCTTCCCGTGGCCAGGACCCGGGCGGTGAGCGACAACTACTTCCAGGCCATGGGCATCCCGCTGCTGGCCGGCCGTCCCTTCACCCCGGACGACGACGTGGACGCGCCTCTGGTGATCGTGGTGGACCAGGCGTTCGTCGATCAGCACTTCCCGGACGAGAACCCTCTGGGCAAGCAGATCCGGACCCTCCTGGACGCGCCGCGCGAGATCGTCGGTGTCGTGGGGAACGTCACCAACGCCGGACTCCAGAACGCCGCCGGACCCACCACGTACTTTCCTTACACGCAGCAGGTGTTCGGTCCGGGCCAGACCGTGGTCCTGAGGACCGCCTCCGAACCCACGGGCTTCGTCACGGCGCTGCAGGAGACTATCTGGAGCCTGGATCCGGATCTCCCGCTGGTGCGAGTCCAGTCCCTCGAGGAGCGGCTGGCCACCTCGGTCCAGCAGTCCCGATTCAACTCGGTTCTCCTGTCCCTCTTCGCGGCCCTCGCTGCGGCTCTGGCGGCCATCGGGATCTACGGCGTGGTGGCCTACACCGTCTCGGAGCGGACGGCGGAGCTCGGTCTCCGCATGGCCCTGGGCGCCTCCCGGGGTAGCGTGCGCGGGCTGGTCCTCCGCACGGCGCTGACGCTGACGGTGGCCGGCGTGGTGCTGGGGCTCGGTGCCTCGCTGGCGCTGACCCGGGTGATGGAGAGCTTCCTCTTCGGCGTGGAGCCCACGGATCCGCGAACCCTGGTGACCGTGTCCGTGGGCCTGTGCGCGGTGGCCGTCCTGGCCAGTCTCGTGCCGGCGCTCCGGGCCAGCCGGCTCGATCCCCTTCTGGCCCTCAGAAAGGAGTAGACCCGTGCCTCCCATGCTCCGGACGTTCCTTCCCAGGCGGCGCCTCCTGGCCGTGGCCGTGGTCTTCGCCGCGGCCACCGCCATCGCCGTGTCCGCGCTCCACGCCGGGACCCACGCCGCTCCTGAAGCGCCTCCCTCACAGCGCGCCGGCGCCCCGCAGGAGGGGCCTTCGGGGACGCTCATCGTCTCCAACATGGACGGGGTGTCCGTCTCCCTGCTCGATCTTCCGTCCGGCGAGCTCCGGGCCACCATCCCGGCGCGTGCGGCGCCCCACGAGGTGGCGGTGTCGAGCGACGGTGGAACGGCCGTGGTCACCAACTACGGGCAGCCCGGAGACGGCAACCTGCTGCAGGTCATCGATGTGGCTTCGGGCAGGCTGGTGCGGGAGATGGTGGTGGAGGGGCGGATGCGCCTCCACGGCGTGGCGTTCCTCCCGGGGGACTCGCTTCTCGCCCTCACCTCCGAGACGACGCAGGAGATCGTCGTCGTGTCCGCCGCGGACGGCTCCGAGCGGCGCGCCATGGGCACCGGGGGAGGAGCCCCCCATATGCTCGCGCTGGGTGGCGGCTGGATCTGGGCCGCCAACATCGTCGGCGGGAGCGTGGTCCGCATGGATGCGGGCATGGCCTCCCCCGCCCGCACGTGGCCGGCGGGGCCGCGTACGGAGGGTGTCGCCACCACGCCCGACGGACGTGAAGGGTGGACGGGGAGCATGGAGGAGGGGACCGTCGTCGGGGTGGATGCCTCCGGCGACATCGTGGCTCGCGTGACCGGCCTCCAGGTGCCGTACCGTCTGGCCGTGACCGCCGACGGCGGCACCGTGGTGGTGAGCGATCCGGGTGGCGAGCAGGTCGGGCTCATCGACCGGGCGTCGGGGACGCTGGCGGCCACGGTGGACGTTCGCGCCGCCTCGGTGGCCGCCGGGCTCGGACCCGAGCCTTCACCTCAGGGCTTCACCCTGACGCCCGACGGGCGCTGGGCCCTCGTCTCCGCCAAGGGCATCGACCGGGTGGTGGTCATCGACGTAATCCGGGCGGCCGTGGTCGGTTTCGTCGTAACGGGCGACGGACCGGACGGCATCGGGTTCAGCCCGGTGCGTATGGCACCTTAGTGAGAAGGGTCGGTCCGGCGCTCGCCGAACCGACCCTACTCCATCCTTCCGACGTGGACCGGGTCATGCCGCGATCCACTCCGGCACCGGCTCAGCGGCCGGGCTCCTCCTGCTCGGGTGTCACCCGATCGACGATGGCCGCGAGCTCGTCGTACGCCGCGGGGTCGACCTGATTGAACTGAGGGATCACTCCGGCGATACGGCCGTCGGGCCCCACTACGATGACGGCCCGGCTGTCCACCATGTTGTTGTCGCGCAGCCCACCGCCGAAGTCGGCGTAGGTCCGGCCTTCATTGGCCGCGTCGCTGGCGAAGAGGAACGGGAAGTCCGCGTCGTAGGCCCAGGAGCGCAGCTCCTCGGGGGAATCGTTGCTGATTCCCATGACGACGACGTTCTGTCCGTTGTTGAAGAGGCTTGCGTACTGATCACGGTACGCTGTCAGCTGGACTGTTCAGCCACGCGTTCGAACGCGGAAGAAGAACGCCAGCACCACCGTGTTGCCACGATAGTCGCTCAGGCGAACCGGCTCCTCCAGCAGGCCGTACCGCGTGGCCCCGGGCAGGGCGAAGTCCGGCGCCATCGCACCGACCTCGAGAAGGCCCGTCGCCTCGACCTGCGCCTGGGTCCCGTCGGGGGTCCCAAGCGCGAGGGCGGCGGCGAGCACCCCGAGGGAGATCGCTTTGCGCATGAAATTCTCCGTAAGGTGAAAGTCGAGGCCTTCATTATGGGATGCGCGGCGGCCGGGGGCCATCCCCGGGGACACGCCCGTGGCCGAAGCGCGACAGGGTCGAAAAACGGTTCCGCACGGTTTGTCTGGAAACATCTGGTGCTGTTCACCATCTTAGAGGAGATTCCGTCACCGCTCTCACACCACGCACCCACGAGGTAGGACGACTTGTTCGCCACCGAGCCGACGCTTCTGGTCATCGAAGACGCCAGTGACCACGCCGCGCTGATCCGGGTGGCCGCGCGCCGCGCCTTTCCGGGATTGGACGTGCGGGTTGCAGGAGACGGTCGGGAGGGGATCGCGTATCTCGAGGGGACTCCGCCGTTCCAGGACCGGCGTTCGCACCCGTTCCCCAGCCTGGTGATTCTCGACCTCATCATGCCCGACGTGGACGGATACGGCGTGCTGGAGCATGTGAAGTCCCGCTACTGGCGCGACCCGTTCCCGGTGGTGGTGCTCACCGGCTCTCCCGACGCGGAGGCCCGCCAGCGCTCGCTGGAGCTGGGCGCGGATGCGTTCTACGAAAAGCCGTCCGATGGACTGGAAGAGCTGGGACGCGTGGTGGGTGACATCGTCACCACATGGCTCCGGGACCACGTGGCGGTAGGGACCATCAACCCCATCCGCTGAAGGCCCGTCAGGGAGCCATGCCCGTCGACTCCGCCGGCGGCTCCCTGAACTCCGCGGGGACCATGTCCCGCGCGTTGAGGTAGACCACGGCCGCCCACGCCGCCAGCGCCAGCACGATCACGACGACCCCCGTCCGGAAGTCGATGCGGGCGTCGCGAATCATCTTCAGCACGTTTGGGCTCCCGGGGCAGGGGTCAGGGTGGGGCCCTCAGGCTCTCGCTTCCCGGCCGGCGCCGCAACCTCTTCCACTTCCACGCGTGGAGGGTCGGCCTTGCCCTACGCTCGGGGCTCGCGGCGAGGGTACGCAGCAAGAAGGGGCAGCTCCGCCTCCGGAGCTGCCCCTCTTGTCACGCCTCCGGACTGGCCGGGCACCGCCCGGCCGACCCCGTCAGTTGTCCAGCTTCATGTAGATGAGCTGACCACCGTCGCCGCCACTGGTCTGGGCGTCGATGGAGTGGGCCTGGATGTCGAAGATCCAGGCGCCGGGGCCGAACCACTCGGAGGCGTCCACGATGCCGCTGGACTCCCAGCCCCAGACGTCGGTGGGATCCGCGCCCGCGTACGGATTCACGATGTCCACCACACGCTCGGCGGAGCCCACGGAGAGGCTCGAGCCCGCGAGCTGGATCCGATAGATGCGGGGCTCCCGCTCCCAGGGGCCGTTGGCCGGGTCTTCCTGGAGCATGATCTCACCACGGGCGCTCATGTCACCGTTGTCCGGCGAAGCCCATCCGGTGGCGGGGCCTTCGGAGCGGTCCAGGAGGGTGAGGGTGGCCGAGCCGCCCGCCGGGTCGGACGGGTCGTTGAACGAGAGATGGTAGATGCTGCCCCACGGATCGATGGCGGTGCCGTCGTCGGGATCCGTGATGGAGCTACGGCCCGTGTCGAAGAAGAAGGCGCCGGGCGCCGCGCCCGGGCGCTTGTCGTAGAACCCGTCCTCGAGACGGATGAACGGGAAGACCTTCTCGTCGTCGGCGAACTGCTCCAGGGCGACGAAGTCGGTGGCCACGTCCCCAGGCACGGGGACCCAGTACCCGTCCAGGGAGCCGCCGACGGCGAGATCGTTCGGGAGCGCGTCCTCGTCATCGGCCTTGAACAGGTAGAGCTGCCCCTCGCCGCTGAGTACCTGGTTGGCGTTCCTGGCGACGTACATGTAGAGCTCGGAGGTGGAACCCTCACGGCCCACGCCGCGACCGCCGTTGTCGTCGAAGTTCAGGACCACCACGTGCCCGGGGAAGCCCGGAACGGAGATCTGGTTCTCGTGGGCATACTTACCGAGGTGCGGCATCTCGATGACCCGACCCTGATCGTCGATGGCGAGCTGCAGGCCGTCGTCGGACTCTTCGCCGGTGAAGAAGTAGCCGCCGGGGAAGCCGTCACCCGCGTCCACCCACTCGGCGGAGCAGAGGCGGTTGTAGCCCTCGGAGCCATCCACCGGATAGTAGTGGCTCACCACGCCGAGGGACTTGGTGTCGATGGTGAAGTAGGACACCCGCGACCCGCCCTGGGACGTGGACAGCTCGTGGTTCACCATGAGGTTCAGGTACCGCTGGCCGCCCCAGATGCCGATGCCGTCCAGGGTGCCGGCCAGGTACTCGCCGCCAGGCAGCTGGTCGTCGACGGTGGCGATGGCCTTCATGGTCCCCGTGTACCCCGGGCCGAACGCGGCCTGGAGAGGCTGGGAGGTGACGAACGTGCTCTTGGCCAGGAACGGCTCGAGGTCGTCGACCTGGGTGGGATTCTCGGCCTCGTCACAGGCGGTGAGGCCCGCGGCGAGGATGCCTGCCAAGGCGAGGGTGGTGGCCTTTCTCATGCTGCTCGCTCCAGTGGAGATGCTTGGACGCGCCGGGCGTGGGAGGGGAGTCGCCCGGCCTTGCACAGGAACGTTGGGGTGCGTGTCATGGGGGAACGGCCACGTCGCACGAACGAAGTGGAGAGGGTCCGGTAACGGGGAGGTGAACGCCGCGGGACCCGCGTCCCGAGTCTACGCGCCGCCGCTTCCGGTGGCCTTGCCCGTCCGTGCCCATTCCAGATACGCCTGGATGGCGGCCCTCTCGGCGTCCGCCACCGACGCGCCGGCTCCCTGGAAGCGCCGGGACCCGTCCGTCCGCTCCGGGTTCCGGTAGCACACCAGGCACGTGCCCGACGCACGCCGTCTCTCGATGCGCGTGTATCCAGCGAGTCGGAGCTGCGCCGCGAACGCGGAGATGAGCAGGGGATCTCGCATGGGGGGATGGCCGTTTCGGGTACTCGGGCGCGCCGACGGATGCGCGTGGCTCTACTTCAACACCCGGAGGCCCGGTTTCCGGTCACAGCTCGAGGACACTGTTCGCCCGGTGAGCGCATGGGATCACCCGAAGCGCCTGTGGTACGGACCTGTATCTGGCGAGTTGACCCCGCGCGCCCAACCGACGAACGTTTCTGACGGGGCCATAGCTCAGCTGGGAGAGCACCTGCTTTGCAAGCAGGGGGTCGGCGGTTCGAGCCCGCCTGGCTCCACTTGGGGAAGTCGAAGCCCCGCTTGGATTTACGGATCCGGGCGGGGCTTGGTGCTTCTACGGTTCACACGCGTGATCCCCGGCTCCCTCAGCAGCGCGGCACCTCGCGATCATCACCGGGGAGCCGCGTGAGCTCGTAGTGGAGCCGAGCGGCCACCAGGGCGGAGAACCCGCTGGCGTTCAAGAGCCCGTCCGCCCCGCATCGATTGCGGACGTTCACTCGCGTCGGCGTCTCATAGTCCGGATGGGCTCCCAGGAAGTCCACCAGCACGCCGTCGATGGCCGTGCAACGGGTGTTGCCGGTGCCAGACACGGCCTGACATAGGCCATAGGTGGTCCGGGCCGTGAGCCTCAGCGTGAGCCCCCCTTCGACGATCCCCTGCCGCAGCTGGTAGCCTGCCCGGACCAGGCGATCCAGGACCAACGCCTCGAGATCACCTGCCCGCCCGAACCGCTGGTTGTAGTCCGTAGGAACGCGCCCTTGCCAATCGAACACGTAGCCGCAGGCTTGTACGCGACAGGGTAGTCCTGCCGAAGCTCCCGCTGCGGGCGTCTCGTCGACGCTGGTGGCGCGGGTAAGCTCAAGCAAACGCATCGCGCCGGTCTCGAGCGCGTCCAGCACGGCCTCCTCATAGCTCTCGACCAGCCACCTCCCCGCCTCGGACTGGTACGCCGCGGCGACGGCCGCCACGAGGCTGTCGGGCGCATTGCGGTAGATGAACGACTGCTCGGAGGCGATGCGAAGGACCGCCTGCCGGTAGGCCGCGTCGTAGGCATCGGCGTCCATCTGCTCCGAGGAGACGGACCCGCCGAGACCTGCGATCACGTCCGCCGCCGCGCGGCCGAGGGCTTGTTCGATCTCGAGCCCGAGGCGGGCGGTACCCTGGAGCTCGACCAGGCTCGCCAGGGACTGGAGTTGCCCCAAGTCCTCGGTGGTCAGCGATGAGAGGTAGTCGTCGAGCTGGTCCGGAGCGGGTGTCGGCCCGGCAGCCATGGCCCAGTTCGCCATTACCCCCGAGTGGCGCGACTCCAGGAGTTGGGAGACGTGTTCTGGATCCGCGCTCTCGGCAAGCGAGGTCACGAGATGGGCACGGATCAGTCCAGGGTCGAAAGCTTCCCGGGCTACCTCGTCCAACGCGGCTCTGTCGGCCTCGGGGAGGTCGGGCGCGAAACGAAGGAATCGAGCCACGAAGTCGCCCGGGAGACCGTTCAGGAGCCTGTCGACCTGGGACGTCGAGAGGAGGGAGTCCACAGCCGTCTCGAGGTCCCCGGAGGGGCCTTGGGCCAGGACGGCCGTCGGCGTCATGAGGTAGAGGATCCACCCAAGGCGCATCAAGCTCATTCTGGCTTCTCCATGCTCGGGGCGGTCGGTCCTGGGACACCGCTTCCATGGCCACGCCGGCGCCGCTGATCCATCCCGGCGACACCCGTGGTTCCAACGTACGTGCCACGGACGGCTTCGGGATCCCGTCCGCAGACGGCGGCCGAC
>CAYGKI010000062.1:9437-12166 GCA_964350235.1 uncultured Gemmatimonadaceae bacterium
CCGACTCGAGAACGGGGCGAAGCTGAGCCCCATCCTCACGCTGTAGATATCGCCTCGCTTCGGCTCGGAGCAAGTGACCAGGCCGCTGGGTCGTTGAGGGCACTGGCGCTGCGGGGGTGGCGAAAAAAAACGTGGCTCCGCACGAAAGTGCAGCGTATCCTCGAAAGGAGGGCCAAGCACGACCCTCGGTGGCCACGCGGGGAAGGCCCGGCGCGAGTCGACCTGTCGAGCGGAGTCGTGCGCATCCCGGGAAACGAGGAGGAGGTCGGTATGGAGGACCTGATCAAGAAGGTCGTCGGGTGGAGCGCGGTCGCCGGAGTTGCAGTCTTCGGAGGCGTGAGCGCCTTCGGAGACGACACGACCCGGAACGATCAGAATCAGATCGTCGAGTCCGGAGGACTGGGGGCGTTCTCCATCGAAGTCGGAGACTGCCTCAATCTCCCCTCCGAGCTGAGCGAGGTGCAGTCGGTGGAGGGGGTGCCCTGCAGCGAAGCGCACGGCGCTCAGGCGTTCGCCATCTTCGATCTCACCGGGTTCGACGACGGGTTCCCGGGCTCGGAGGCCTTCCAGGAGCAGGCGGGCGAGGGCTGCTACCAGCGTTTCGAAGGCTTCGTGGGGATTCCCTACGAGAATTCGGAGCTCTACTTCACCACCCTGGAGCCGACCCAGGAGAGCTGGGCCCAGCTGGACGATCGTGAGATCGTATGCCTTCTGGTCCCCGAGTCGGGCACCTTCAGCTACGACGCCCGGAACAGCAAGCGCTGAAGCAGGTCGGGTGCGCGCCCGGACAGCTCGGGTTAGGGCGGTTCTCCTAGAGCCGCTCGAATAGTCCGGACGGGTCTGCCAGGAATCGCCGGGTCAGCTCGACGTGGGGCACGGCCTTCCAATCGATCTTCCGTATGGGTGGATCGTCGAAGGAGTAGATGGTGGCATCGGGGAAGGCCATGACAATGGGAGCGTGGGTAACGATGATGAACTGGGACCCCTCGGAAACCGCCTCCTTCAGCATGGCCAGCAGCGCGAGCTGTCGGATGGGCGAGAGGGGGGTGTCGGGCTCGTCCAGCAGGTAGAGCCCGCCAGGCGCCAGCCGGGACCGGAACACTCTGAGAAAGCCCTCCCCGTGGGACACTTCGTCCAGGTTGGTGCCGTATCGAGCGACGACTGCCGCCCGCTGCGCCAGGATCTGAGGGCCGTGCTGGCGGGCAAGCTCCTCCAGTTCGTCGACCAGTCGCTTCATACGACGTCCGAACCCGAGAAAGTCCTCGGCGCGGAAGAAGAACCCACGATGGATGGGCGCGGAACGGACGAGGGTGAGTCGGTGCGCCAGGGCGCGGACGTGATCGAGGGAGTCGTCGCGCTCGAGGTCGTGGCTCCCGATGGCCGGGCGTCCAGCGGCGAGCGCGATGGCTTCGAGCAAGGTCGACTTTCCCGAGCCGTTCTCACCGACGAAGAAGGTCACGGGTGAGGAGAACGACAACGCGCCGAGGTCGCGCACCACGGGCAGGTCGAAGGGGAAGCCCGAGGGCCGCTCCTCTTCGGTCACGTCGAGCCGGATGGCCCTCAATAGCGGCATCGCAAGCTCATCGTCTGGATCCATGCCAGGGTTCGAGCCGCCCTGGCTCGGGCTGAAGGCGGGATACGAACATACCAGGATCACGGAGGCCAGCCATCCTCGCCGCTCCATGGCTTCGCCGGCCTCCGGGGAGCGGCGGTCGGCCCAGCCGGAGGGGTCACCTCCGGCGCCCCTCAGAACGCGAACAGCTTCGTCAGCTTGATGGTGAACCGTCGGTCCAGGACCATGTCGAGCCGGGTGGAACGGCGCTCGGTGTACACCACGAAGAGGTCGCTCAGCGGGGCGTGGATGAAGTTGAGCTTCACGTTGGAGACCACCTCCTCCCGGGCGTCGTTGTACTGCACCCACGCGCCGACCAGGAGCTTGGTGGAGGCCAGGTAGTCCACCCGCGCGCTGAACACGTCCGCGGTGAACGGCTCACCCTCCAGGTCCAGGACGTTGTGGTCCGCGCCCAGGTCGAAGGCGAAGTGGGGGCTCGGGCGCCAGACCACGTTGCCGCCCACCGACCGGCGATCCCCCTGGAAGTAGCCGCCGCCCGAGACCCGGACGCTCCCGGAGAAGCGTCGCGCGGCGCTGGCCGTGTAGGAGATCTCGTACTCCTGGAATCCGTACGTCCCGGTGGGGACCACCTGCCCGGAAACGGTGAAGGCCTCGTCCAGCCGCTCGAATCGGTCCGAGCCCGTGATGTTCAGCTGGCCACCGTCGAGGAACGGTACGCCGAGTCCCCCGGTCAGCCTGCGCGTCTCCAGCACCGACTCCAGGTCGGTGATGTAGTCCACCTCCACGTACGGATTGATCTCGGTGGTCCCGGGGATGGCGGGTCGGGGATGAATGCCGACGGTGGCGTAGGTCTGGCGCATGTCCTTGCGCCGCACGAAACCCACGCCGGGGTCGAAGGAGCCTCCGATCTGCCGGAACAGGACGGACGTGTCCCAGAGTGGGCCGCGCCAGGCGGCGGAGATCCGCGCCGCACGGTTGTCCGAGCTCACCCCCGGCTCCAGCGTCTCGGCCAGGTACGAGTGGACGATGAGATTGCCGAGGAGCCGGACGTTGGCGTCCACCCCCCAGCTCCGGTTGTATTCGCTTCCGCCATCAGTGGTCTGGCGGTTCACGAAGATCCCGCCCACGTCGGCGGCACCGAACAGGGTCCTCCGGA
>CAYGKI010000063.1:0-12121 GCA_964350235.1 uncultured Gemmatimonadaceae bacterium
AGGTCCATCACTGCGTTGGGGACCGCTTCCGCGCGACTGGTCTCGAAGAAGTCCTGTCCCCAGTCCTGCCGCTCGACGTACTGCTCCACGAGCTCGTACGCCACCGCCGCCGAGAGAGCCCATTCCCTGGGCACGTCCACCAGGCCGGCCGCCAGCCCCGTGGCGCAGTGGACCACGGTCCAAGGATCCACGACGGCGCGATTCTGCTCTCCTTTCTTGGTGGCGACGAGCTTCATGGCGATGGCGGTTCGGGGAGCAGCTGGGACGCCCACTGACTTCGCACCGCGCCCACCGGCAGACAACCCCCCGACCCGGCGCGCCCCACACGAGGCGCGCCGGGCGGGTCCGGGGCGCTCAGTCCGAACGGAGGGCGTCGGACGGGTCCACCCGCGCCGCGCGGCTCGCCGGAATCCAGGTGGCCAGGAGCGACACGCCCACGAGGAGCGCCGCGACCACCGCATACGTGGCCGGATCGTTGGCGCCTACCCCGAAGAGCTGCGACTCCATGACCGAGCTCAGGGCCACGGAAGCGACGAGCCCGACGGCGGCGCCCACGCCGGCCAGCGCTCCACCCTGCTTCATGACCATCCCCCGCACCGCCTGCGCGGTGGCGCCCAGCGCCATGCGTACCCCGATCTCCCGGGTGCGCTGAGCCACGATGTAGGAGACCACCCCGTAGATCCCCACCAGACCCAGGAGCAACGCGATGCCGGCCGCCGTGCCCAGGAGCGTCATGGTGAACGAGGTGCGGGCTCCGGCGGCGTTCAGGACGGAGTCCATGCTCCTCGGATTGGAGAGCGGGATCCGGGGGTTCACCGCCTGGGCTTCACGCCGGAGGACCTCTACGAAGGCCAGAGGATCGGAACGGGTCTTCACGGCCACCTGCATGGTGCGCGTCGGCTGCGGGTCGTCGGCGGTGCCGGTGGTGGCGGGCCAGTACACGAACTCCCCGGGCGGGTCCTCCAGGCTGGCGTAGCGCACGTCGTCTACGACACCGACGATGACGCTCCAATCGTCACCGATGCGGATCTGGCGCCCCACGGCGCTGGCGTCCGGCCACCAACGTTCGGCGAAGGCCCGGCTCACCACCGCCGCCGGAAACCCCTCCGCGCCGTCTCCCGCCTGGAGCGTCCGGCCCTCCAGCAGCTCGATGCCCATGGCCTCGAAGAATCCCGTCTCCACGAAGTTGTGGTTCGCGAAGATGGGGAGCTCCCCGTCGGCGCGCGGGTGGTCCTCCACCTCGACGTTGAAGAAGGGCAGCCCGCCACCCGCCAGGGGCGCGCTCTGGGCGAAGCCCACGGCCTCCACGCCGGCCTGCCCCCTGAGCCGATCGCCCAGGGTACGGAAGAACCCGGCCGTTTCCTCCCATCCCTGCACCTCTCCGGGGGGAACCGAGAGTTGGGCGATGAGGACCCCCTCGGCGTCGAAGCCCGGATCCAACGCGCGGAGGGCCTGGAAGCTCCTCAGCATGAGGCCCGCGCCCACCAGGAGCACCAGGGCCAGGGCCACCTGGGTGACGACCAGGCCGCCGCGCAGTCGGTGGGACTCACGGCCACCGGTGGCGCCCCGCCCGCCGTCGCCACGGAGGCGGCCGGCCAGGTCCCGTCCCCGTGCCCTGAGCATGGGGAAGAAGCCGAAGAAGACGGCGCATCCCACCGCCAACGCCGCCGTGAACGCCAGCACCCTCCCGTCGATGCCGATTTCCGCCATCCGGGGTAGGTCCGTGGGTAACAGGCCGAACACCACGCGTACCGCACCGGCGGCCACGAGCGTGCCGAGCACGCCCCCCGCCGCCGCCAGCACCAGGCTCTCGCTCATGAAGGCACGGAGCACCTGACCACGGCCGGCACCCAGCGCCATGCGGAGCGCCAGCTCCCGGCCGCGGCTCTCCGCACGGACCAGAAGGAGGTTGGCGACGTTGGCGCACGCGATGAGGAGCACGAAGCCCACGGTGCTGAGGAGGATCCACAGGGTGGAAGAGACGTCACCCACCACCGCCTCCTTGAGGGGCGCCACCTCGGCGGTCAGGCCCACCTGAGCGAGGAAGGCGGGTGCCCCCGACTCGGGGAAGAGCTCGGGGAGGCGCGCGATGAGACCCTGAAGCTCGGTATGGAGCGCGTCCGGGGTCGTGCCCGGGGTCATGCGTGCCACGCCCCCCGCGCCGAACGACGCCAGCGGGGCCTGAACCGGGTCCACCACCATGGGCAGCCACAGGCGGGCCTCCCGGTCGGGGTGGCCGAACTCGGGGGGCATGACGCCGACGATGCGGCGGCTCACCCCGTTCACGTCGACGGTGCGGCCCAGCACCCCCGGGTCGGCCCCGTAGCTTGTGCGCCAGAGCCCGTCGCTGAGCAGGACCACCTGCTCGCCGTCGGGAGCGCCCTCCTCTTCGGTGAAGGCGCGGCCCAGGGCCGGCGCGACGCCGAGCACGTCGAAGAATCCGGGTGTCACAGCCTGCACCTGGACCCTCTGTGGCTCGCCTTCGGTCACCAGGTTCACCGCGGTGGGGACGAAGAGCCCGATCTCTCCCACCGATGGGGCCTGCTCCCGATAGAGGACGTACAGCCCCTGGGACATGGGGAGCACGTCCTGGCCGTCCCGTCCGATGTGCCCGATGGAGACCAGCTCCTCGGGCTCATCGAAGGGCAGGGGGGACAGCATGACCCCATCCACCAGCGTGAAGACCGCGGTGTTCGCTCCTATGCCCAGGGCCAGCGTGAGCACCGTCACGAACGTGAACATCCTATGCCTCGCCAATCCCCTCATGGCGATCTTGAGCTCCTTGCCCCATCCCCTCATCCCCATCTCCTCTCTCCTCATCCACAGTGCGTCCACGATGCAGCTGGCCACCCTCAGTCGGAGGCGCAGCCGTTGCCACGGTCCAGCATCCCGCTCCCCTGCGACCCGCCAAGCGTAGGCCGCTTCCGCGCCCCATTCCTGCCGCCATGCCCGTCGCCGGTGGACAGGCACCAGGCGGGCCGCCCAATCGAGCAGCGCGACACCGGGGAATGCCCTCCTCGGCGGGTCCGGGCCTCGCGTCTCGGCGTCCTTCATACCGCCCCACCGGGGTCAGCGAAGAGCCTTGGGAGGGCGGGGAACCTTTCCACCACCTCCGCCAGGGCGACTTCACCCACCGGCGTCAGCCGGTAGTACCGGCGTTGAGGGCGCTGCTCCTTCCGGGCGTCCTCCTCGGACTCCCAGCGGCCTTCCAACACGCCCTTTCGCTCGAGCCGCCGAAGAATCGGGTAGACCGTTCCGTCCGGCAGGCCCGTGGCGTCCATGACGTCGAAGCCGTACCGGTGCCCTGCGCGTACGGCCAGGAGCACCGTGGCGGTGGGGTACGTGAGGTTGAACAGTCGACCCAAGCGACCTCCGGCACATAGAATCCTAGGTAGGTGTGGGTAAGATGGTCCGCTGGTGGAAAAAGGTTGCACGGCCGACCTCGTCGCGGCCGGTCGCTGGCCCGGCGGAACCCTCCGGTGCCGGCATCGTGCCTGAAGTCGGGCGCCGTTATCCTGCCCCGGCGGTGGTCGCCAATCCCCTGTGCACGATATGCGCTGTGCCTGCAAAGCGCTGTGGCTAAATCACTTCGGGCCCTACGGGGCGGTCCGCACGGTGTTCGTGGGGGTCCGCACGCCGCTGAGGGGGCATGTGTCTTGCGCTGGTAAGCCGCGCTCACCACCCCATGGCAGGAACGGAGGCGACATCCGTGAAAGGGTTTGCCGCGGCCGGGAGATCCGGCGGCTTCACCATAGTAGAGCTGGTCATCGTCATCGCCGTGGTCGGCGTGTTGGGGTCCATCGCGGCCCCCAGCTTCAACGCGGGCCGGTGGCGCGCCGAGGCCGGGATCCACGAGGTGATGGCGGGCCTGGGGTCCGCCCAGCGCCTGGCGGTCCTGCGCCAGCACGACGTGGTCGTGACCTTCCTGGAAGACGACGACGCGCTCCGCATCCACCGGGACGCGGACAACGACGGCGTCGAAGACCCCGGCGAGGACGTGCGGCTCCAGGAGCTGCCCGAGACCATCGGGTTCGGACTGGGGGCCACGCCGGGCATGGCGGGAGACCCGTCCACCACGACGGTCACCTTCGACGACGACGGCGCCGGCCCCCAGCTGGTCTTCCACCGCAACGGGAGCGCCAGCCAGGCGGGGCGACTCTACCTTCGACCCCTCCGCGGCTCCATGGCGGACGAGGCCGCGGCGGCTCGCGCGCTCTCGGTGGAGCGTTCAACCGGAGAGGACCGGTGCTTCTCGTACCAGACCGGGTCGTGGGAGGCGTCGTGCTGAGCGGGCGAGGCGGGTTCACCATCGTTGAGGTCATCGTGGCGCTGGTGATCCTCTCCGTCGCCGTCCTGGGCCTCGCCGGGTCCGCGACGCGTCTCACCACTTCCGCGGCCAACGCCGAGGTCCGGGCCCAGGCCACGTATGCCGCCCAGGACCGTATCGGGCGGATCGAGATGGACGGGCGCTACACGCTCCTCGACAGCCTGTTCGAGGGCGTGGAGGTGGATGTGCCCGCCACCGGCTATACCCGCACGACCACGGTGGAGCACGTGAACACCACCAGCCCCGACACGCTGGACTACAGGGTGGTTACCGTCGAAGTCACCGGTCCTGGACTCATGGTGCCGGTGGAACGGACGCTGATGGTGGCCGCGCCATGATGGCCCGCCGCGATCGACGAGGCATGACCATCGTGGAGCTGATGGTCGCCATGACCATCTTCGGCGTCATCGTCTCGGTGGCCCTCTCATTCATGGCCCAGCAGAACACGGCCTTCCAGATGTCGCTCGAGCGGATGAGCGCCCTCAGGAACGCACGTTACGCCCTTACGACGCTCGGCCAGGACCTGGAGACGCTCGGGACCAACGTGCCGGGAAGCCAGCCTTCGCTCGTCTACGCCGACGACGACGTGGTTCTCTTCTCGGCGGACTACGCCACCAACACGGCCGGCGACCCGTTCGCGGTCTTCTACGACCCGGATGCTCCGGCTACCCAGGTGAGCGCGCCCACGTCTCCGTTCACGGTGCCCACGACGGGCGTGACAGCGGCGGACAGCGCCTACCAGGCAGGCGGCGTGGCGAGTCCGGCGGAGATGATCTCCTTCTTCTTCGTCGCCGACACGCTCACGGCCCGGGCGGACGATTTCACCCTCATGCGTCAGGTGAACGGTGCCGCCGCGGAAGTCGTGGCCCGGCATCTCCTGAGGGACGGGACCACACCGTTCTTCCGCTTCGAGCGGGAGGTGGACGGGACGGCGGCGCTGGAGGCCGTGCCGGACAGCGTCCTTCCCATCCACCACGCCGAGCCCATCCACTTGGCTCTGGCGGATACCGGGGCGTCCGCCCTGGCGGACAGCGTCAGGACGGTGCAGGTGACCCTGGTGGCCAGCAACGGCCTCACGGGCGACAACGAGCGCTCGGTCCGCATCGAGCGCACCATCGCCCTTCCCAACGCGGGACGGCAGCGTCTGACGACGTGCGGTTCCGCGCCTCTGTTCGGCGATTCCCTGGTGGCGACACCGACCACGCTCGCGGGGGGCGAGCGGGCGGTGGAGCTGACATGGGGACAGGCCGTGGACGAAGCGGGCGGCGAGGCGGACGTGGTCCGCTACGTCCTCTGGCGACGCGAGACGGGCGCCACCGATTGGGGCGTCCCCTTCGTCGCCGTGCCCGCGGGCGCGGCCAGCTACGGATACACCGATGCCACGGTGGACTCCGCGGGCATCTACGAATTCGCGGTGGCGGCGCAGGACTGCACGCCGACGCTCTCCACACTCTCATCCTCAGGCTGGGTGGCTATCCCATGAGCAGGACGATCCCCCCCATGGGCCGGGTGGCGCGCATCGCGCCGAAGAGCCGGCCCTCGACGACGACGCTTCACGAGGCCGAGGGCGGATTCGCGCTCATCACCGTGCTCCTCGTGGTCATGGTGGTCGGCGTCATGATCACCGGCGCGGCCATGATCGGCTCCACGCACACACTCAGCAACAGCTACTACGAGCGGCAGGGAACCCTGGACAACGTGGCCCTGGCCGGCTTGGAGTTCGGCCGTGCGTTCCTCAACGGGAACCCCGACGTCTATCCCGACAGCGGCTACGTCCTGCTGGAGGACGGGATCACCCCGGAGGATGCCGCGGGCAACCCCCTGTCGGGCGTGCGGCGCTGGACCTACGCCGGACCCACGGGTGTGACCTCCGGCCAGTACGGCGTGTTCGGGAGCGTCGTTTCCGTGGCCCGTGACGGGGGCGGAGGGGTGGCGATTCGCCGCTCCCAGGTCTTCGAGGAGAGCTTCGCGCGCTACGCCTACTTCACCGACATCGAGCCGTCCAGTATCTCGTTCGGTGGAGGGGACCAGATCTTCGGTCCCGTCCACACCAACGACGACCTGAAGATCTACTCGTCCGGCGCCACGTTCCACGACGAGGCCCGCACCGCCGGCGACGTGGTGGGCGCGGCGTACGGGACCTTCAACCGCGGATACGAGGAGCACGTTCCGGCCATCCCCATGCCCGAGACCGCCGAGCTGACGGCGCTCCAGGCCCGGGCCACGGCCGGAGGCGCGGCGTTCACCACCGCCTCGCCCGCAGGCTCGGGGGAGGCCTATCTCCGCATCGAGTTCGTCGCCCTGGATCTCGATGGCGACGGAGACGTCACCGGTGAGGACGAGGGCTTCTTCAAGGTGTACCAGTCCACGGACGAGGATTGGCTGAGCGGGGACCGGCCCTCGTGGGGCATGCGCTATTCCGAGAACTGCGGCCACTACCACAACAGCGGGACCACCTTCGTCTCGGCCGCCAACCACCCGAACAACGGTCCGGACTCATGGGTGGCTGCGCTCTCGAACTCCACGCGCCGCTGCTACCTGGGGGGCTCCGACGAGATCTTCGGCGGCTTCCTGCCCAACGACGGAAACGGCTCGTGGATCGCCTGGTCGGGGACCCCGGATGCCGCGGTGGCCGGCCGTCCCGACGCCCAGTACCTCTTCCCGCTGTCCCGCGCCATGAATCCGAGCTTCCAGGGCGTGATCCACGTGACGGGCAAGGTGGTGGTGAGCGGCCGGGTCCGTGGCCGGGTCACGCTGGCGGCCACCGACGAGATCATCATCGGGGACGACGTGGTCTACGCCACCGACCCGGGCGTGGGCACCTGCGAGGACATCCTCGGGCTCTTCGGCGCCACGGACGTGGTGGTGGCGGACAACACCCTGAACACCGCACAGAACCCCGGGACGGGCTCGAACGAGTTCACCTACGACGACACCAAGGACGAGCTCATCCACGCCGTGGTGCTCGCCTTGGACCAGTTCACCGTGGAGAACTACGCCAGCGGTCCCACGCGCGCCGAGCGTTGCGAGGGAGCCCTCTGGGGACGTGGGTGCCTCTACCTCACCGGCGGGATCATCCAGAACACCCGCGGCGCAGTGGGGACCATCTGGTCGGTGGGCGGGACCGGGTACGTGAAGCGTTACGCCTACGACCGATGCGGCGCCACGGCGCCCCCACCCTACTTCCCCACCACGGGTCATTTCTCCCGGGGGCAGCGCTATTGGGTGGATCCGGCGGGCTTCGACGTGGACGCCTACTTCGATCTCCTGACCGCGGGACCCTAGGGGGACTCGGCGCCGAAGCTGTCCCCGCGTCGCCCCCGGGTTAGTTTCCAGGGGCCATGCAGACCGCCCGCAACGCCAAACGGATCCTCTGGGTCGACGACGAGGTCGACCTCCTGAAGCCCCACCTGCTCTTCCTGCAGGCGCGGGGTTACCACGTGGACGCCATCCCCAACGGGGACGACGCCCTGGAGCTGCTCCGGGAGAAGCCGTACGACCTGGTGTTGCTGGACGAGCAGATGCCGGGACGCCGCGGCCTGGAGGTGCTCGAGATCCTCCGGCGCCACGACCCGCACCAGCGGGTGGTCATGGTGACCAAGTCCGAAGAGGACCACACCATGACCGAGGCCATCGGGCGCAGAGTCGACGACTACCTGGTGAAGCCCACCAGCCCGCGGCAGGTGCTGTCTGTGGTGACGCGCATCCTGGAGGGCTCCTCCATCCGCCAGCAACGGGTGGCCCAGGACTTCGCCGGTCGCTTCGGGGCCCTGTCAGCCGGCGCCCAGGAGGCTGATTCGGCCGAAGACTTCATCGCCATCTATACCGAGATGGTGGACTGGGACCTCCGGCTCACCGACTCGGGCGAGACGGGGCTCCTGGATTCGCTCCACGCCATGATGGTGGACCTGAGGCGCGACTTCGGCGCCTGGGTGATGCGCGAGTATCCCCGTTGGATGAGGGGAGAGGCGGACCGGCCGCTGTTGTCCGTCGATTTGGCCCGGGAGTTCCTGGTGCCCAAGCTCGGCGAAGACCCCGTCTACTTCGTGGTCCTCGACTGCATGCGCCTCGATCAGTGGCGCACCATCCTGCCGCTCCTGGCCGAGTACTTCGACGTGGAGGAGACGTACCACTACTCCATCCTCCCCACGGCCAGCCCCTATGCCAGGAACGCCATCTTCAGCGGGCTCTTTCCCGACGAGATCGCGCGGCAGCGTCCGGGATGGTGGGACGCCTCCGACGACGAAGGGAGCCTGAACGCCTTCGAGGACGAGCTCCTGGCGGAGCAGCTCCGGCGGCTCACGGGGCGGGACGTGCCGGTGCACTACGAGAAGATCTTCTCGGACCGGCAGGGGGAGCAGGTCAGGGCACGGGTGAACTCGGCCCTCAAGACACCTGGCACGGTCATCGCCATGGTCTTCAACTTCGTGGACCTCATGACCCACGGGCGCTCCGAGTCTCCCATCCTCATGGAGGTGGCACGTGACGAGACCGCGCTCCGGGACCTGACCCGGACGTGGTTCGAGCGCTCCACCGCGTTCCAGGTGCTTCGGGAGGCAGCCAGGGCGGGGCACCAGGTCGTCTTCACTACCGACCACGGTTCGATCCTGTGCCACCGACCGGCCACGGTGTTCGCCCGGCGCGACGCCACCAGCAACCTCCGATACAAGTTCGGCCAGGACCTGCGGGTGGAAGACCCCTCCACGGCGTACGTGACCAGCGATGCCCGGGATCTGCGGCTTCCCGCGGGCCGACTGGGAATGACCTATCTGATCACGCTCGAGGACTGCTTCCTGGTCTATCCGACCAAGCTCCGCGAGTATCAGGCCCGCTACCGGAACTCCTTCCTCCACGGTGGCATCAGCCCCGAGGAGATGATCGTTCCCGTGGCCAGCCTGACGCCCCGATAGGGCGCTCCCACCCTCCGTCCCCGAAGCGCGCTCCGTGAAGTCCGGCCCCGCTCGCCTTCTTCCTTTCCTGAAGCCCCACGCACCGGTCCTGGCGGCCGCGGTCGTGGCCACGGCGCTCTACGCGGTGCTGGACGCGGCGGCCTACGTGCTCCTCATCCCCTTCGTGGAGGCGCTCTTCATCTCCGGGGGCACCGAGCTCGAGTCCAGCGGCAGCACCATGGACCGGCTCCTGGACGCCACCGTGTACCGGTGGGCCGACCCCGAAGGTGACCCCCTCACCTCGGTAAACCGGATCATCCTGCTCATCCTGCTGGTCTTCGTCGCGAAGAACGTGGTGATGTTCGCACGAACGTATCTGGTCGCCCGCGCCGAGCAGGGGGTGAACCGGGACCTCCGGAACGGCGTCTACGACCACCTCATGCGGCTGGACCTGGCCTTCTTCGGCAAGGTGCGGATGGGTCAGATCGTGAGCCGGCTCACCACCGAGGTGGAGCAGGTCCGCACGCTGGTCACCGCCGAGCTCAGCAAGCTCGTCTCGTCGGTGTTCGAGTTCGCCGTGGCGCTCGCGGCCATGCTGCTCATCTCCTGGAAGCTCACCGTAGCCGCCTTCGTGGTCATTCCCGGTGCCATGGTCATCTGGGGGCCGCTGGTGAAGGTGCTCCGTCGACGGGACCGGAGGGTGCTGCACCTGGGCGGAGAGGTGAACGCGCACATTCAGGAGACCCTGGCGGGGATCCGCCTGGTGAAGTCCTCGTCCGCGGAGGACCGGGAGCGGAAGCGCTTCCACAGCCTGACGGACGGTTATTTCCGCCAGTTCCTGCGGGCCGAGCTGGCCCGGGCCGCCGCCGCGCCCATGACCGAGATGCTCGCCGCCGCGGGCACGGGTGTTCTTCTCTGGTACGGCGCCAGGCTGGTGATGGGCGGAGAGCTGGCCGGCGCGGAGTTCGTCGGCTTCCTGGGCCTGTCGCTCAAGCTCTACGCGCCGGTGAAGAACGTGGCCAAGTTCCCCGCCACCGCGCAGCCGGGCCTGGTGGCGGTGGAGCGCGTGTTCGAGTTCCTGGACGCACCCGTCGAGATCGCCGACCGACCCGGTGCGCGGCCCCTCCCCTCGTTCGAGGACTCCATCGCCTTCGAGAACGTCTCCTTCGCCTACCGGGCGGGCGAGCCCGTTCTGGAGGGCGTCAGCTTCCGTGTGCCGAAGGGGTCGGTGGTGGCCATCGTCGGGCCCAGCGGGGCGGGGAAGACCACGGTGGTGGACCTGGTCGGGCGCTTCTTCGAGGTCACTGCGGGGCGGGTCACCATCGATGGCGTGGACGTGCGTGAGGCTCGCCTGGCGGACCTCCGCTCCCTGATGGGCATCGTCTCCCAGGACACGGTGCTCTTCCACGATACCGTGCGCGCCAACATCGCCTACGCCGCACCCGACGCCGACGACCGACGAATCGAGGAGGCGGCCCGGGCCGCCCATGCGCACGGTTTCATCTCGGAGATGTCCGCCGGCTACGACACCGTGGTGGGCGAGCGCGGGGTGGAGCTCTCCGGGGGGCAGCGCCAACGGATCGCCATCGCTCGGGCACTTCTCAAGGATCCCCCCATTCTGGTGTTCGACGAGGCCACCAGCGCGCTGGACACCGAGTCCGAGCGTCTCATCCAGGGCGCCATCGAGCGCCTCCTGGAGGGCCGGACGGTCTTCGTCATCGCGCACCGCCTGTCCACGGTCCAGCGGGCCGACGAGATCCTCGTATTGGATCGGGGGACCATCGTCGAGCGGGGCACCCATGCCTCGCTCATGGAAGCCGGCGGCGCCTATCGTCGCCTCTACGAGATGCAGTTTCGGGATTCCGGATCGGCGGAGCCCGACGGCCCGTGAGTGAAAGAAGGGGGCGGCGGGGTCCCACGCTGGCCCACCGCATGGAGTTCCTGGCCTTTCGCGTGCTGAGGGCGGGCGTCTCGCTGGTCCCCGAGGGTGTGGCCGCTCGCGCCGCGGTGATCCTGGGCTGGCTCGCGGGCTCGGTGCTGCGCATCAGGCGGAAGGATGTGGACCGACACCTCGCCCTCGCGTTCCCGGAGATGGATGCCCGCGTCCGACATCGGATCGCTCGGGCCAGCTACGCGCACCTGGCCAGGGAGGCGGTGGTCATCTTCCGCCTGGGGGGGTGGTCTCGGGCACGCGTCCTGGAGCGTACGTCGGTGGCGGGTCTGGAGGCCATCGCGGACGGCCTTCGGGAGTCCGGGGGGGCGCTGCTCCTCACGGGTCACCTGGGGAACTGGGAGGTGGGGGGCGCTGCGTTCGCCGCCCGCGGGATCCCCCTGGACGTGGTGGCGAAGGGGATGGCCAATCCGCGGTTCGAGGAAGCCCTGTTCCGGAGCCGGGAGGACCTGGGCATGCGGGTTGTGGAGATGTCGGAGGCGCCCCGCCGGGTGCTACGATCGCTGCGATCCGGTCGCCTGGTGGCCATCGTCGGCGACCAGAACGCGCGAAGCGGGATCTTCGTGCCTTTCTTCGGAGTCCCGGCGGCAACGGCACGGGGCGCGGCGACCTTCGCCCTCCGCACCGGTGTTCCGGTCTTCGTGGCGTTCGCCATTCGCCGGCCGGGGTGGGGGCAGTCCTACGACATCCGCGTGGAGCGACTCCCCGTGGCGCGCACCGGGGACCTCGAAGCGGACACCCGGACGTTCATCGCGGCCTACATGGAGAAAGTGGAGGCCGCGGTGCGTCGGAATCCCCGGCAGTACTTCTGGCAGCACAAGCGATGGAAGACGCGACCGTGACGGATCGCCGGGAGAAACGTGGGCCTCCCGTGACGGATGGTGAGGAACCGCTCCCCGCGCCCACAGGTACTACCTCATGACCCATATCGATGACCACCCCGGGGCGTCATGG
>CAYGKI010000064.1:0-11245 GCA_964350235.1 uncultured Gemmatimonadaceae bacterium
CCGGCGCGGAGCTTCAGGATCACCTTCTCGCTCACGTTCGGCGTCTCGTGGGCCGTCGTGACGTCGAAGTCCTCCAGCGACAGGTTGCCGGTGAGGCGGCGCTCGCTGTGGCAGCGGACGCAGTAGTCCTGCACGACGTCGTTGAGATCCGCCGCGGAGGGGCGTGCCGCGGGCAGGTGGGCGGCGGTGGCGCGTGCGTTCCCTCCGTCCAGGACGTGCGCGGAGTACCGCGGGGCATCCCCGAGGGAGGCGAGGACGAGAACGCCGGACAGGGACGTGACGACGAGAGCGGTCTTGGTCATGGACGGTCCGGCCCGTTGCCGACGGCCGGCTCAGCTGCGTAGCGGAACAACGCCCCCCTTGAGAGGGGAAGGGGAGCTTCGACGATGTCTATCTATGAATCAGCCGGCGATCTGGCCGGCGATCTAGGTTCCGCTGTGACCGCGCATCACGAGGAGACTCGTGGAGCAGCACTTCCAGACTACTGCCCGGCCGACGGGCACGCAAGGGATCCAGCGAGCGGGAAATCCACCGAAAAGCGACGGAGCGCGCGGCTCCGCGGCCCTCTCACGGACCTCCGTTGGTCAGCGAGTTCCACAGGTCGATGGACGGGTTGCGCACGATGTCGATGCCCTCGCGCTGGGCCCGTGCCTGGCCGTGGATGTCGTGGTCCCGCCCTGCGACGAAGGTGTCGAACATGTCGCTCATGATCTCCAGGGACTGAAGCACCGAGTCGGGACGCCAGTGGTACCATCCGTGGGGCTCGTCGCCGTAGACCACCCAGTCCCACCAGTTGCCGTACACCTCGGCCTGGACGCCGTACTGCTCGATCTGCTGGAAGCGCGCCGCCCCGTCCCCCTGCGCGTAGAGGAACAACAGCGGGACGTCCACGCGGTCCGCGTGATAGATGATGGACCGCTCGTAGTAGCTCCTCGGATTCTCCAGCGGCGTCCGACCGATCATGTACTTGTTCCACCCTTCCATGCTCCCGTAGGTGGAGAGGGTGACGTTGTCCGTGGAGCCGTACCACACGATGCCGGCCTTGAAGCGATCCGGGTCCTTGGTCACCGCCGCGGTCGTGTAGAATCCGCCCGTGGACCCGCCCCAGGCCCCCACGCGCTCGGGGTCCACCCAGCCCTGCTCGATCAACAGATCCATCCCGATGAACGCGTCCTCCAGGTCGTGGTCCCCTCCGTAGCTGAAGTCTGCCTGCCGATACGCCTTCCCGCGGCCTGTGCTCATGCGGAAGTTGGGCGCGAAGACCAGGTACCCCCGGCTCACGAAGTACTGGATGTACGGATGCCACTGCTGGGGATGCTGGCCATTGGAGTTGGCACGGAAGAAGAAGAGGCCGGGGAGGCGGTCCCCCGCCTGGGCGCCCTGCGGCTTGTAGACCAGGCCGGCGACCTCCATGCCGTCGAAGCTCTCGTACTCCATGAACTCCGGCCACACGAACAGGCTCTCGTCGGCGAGGTCCGGATGCTGGTGGTCCGTGATCCGACGAGGGTCTGCGCCGTCCGCGTCCATGATCCAGACGTCGCCGGTGGTGCTCGGATCGGAGTGGTAGTAGACGATCCGCTGTCCGTCCGGATGCCACATGTGCATGCCACGGGTCTGTCCGGTGGCGTTGGACCCTCCGTTGACCCCACCCCGCCGGGTGAGCTGCTCGGCCTCGCCTCCATCCGCCGGGATACGGAAGATGTGGTACTGGTAGTCCAGGTTCTTGGTGAAGGAGATCCACCGCCCGTCCGGGGACCACTGTGGGTCGCTGTGCTCCACGTCCTCCACCAGGAGCATGGTCTCCTCCCCGGTGGCCACGTCGATGACACCCAGGTTGTTGAAGCCGTTCCTGTCGGAGATGAAGGCCAGCTTGGCTCCGTCGGGAGACCAGACAGGCTCCACGTCGCGGAAGCCCACCGTGCTCGGGGTCATGAGCCGCCGCTCGCCACCCGAGGCGGGCATGACGTAGATGTCCGAGTTGCTCTGGTCGTCGTCGTCCGGAAGGCTGTTCCCGGTAAAGGCGAACATGGACCCGTCGGGGGAGAGACGGCCGCTGCCACCGGGACCGATCCGGGTCACCTCCCGAGTCGCGACGTCCACCGACGCCACCGATCCGTCGAAGAACTGGCCCGTGTTGAAGTAGATCCTCCGGCTGTCGGGCGCCCAGGAGATGTTCGCGTCGTTCAGCGGATGCTCGGTCAGCCGAATCGGGGTACCGCCGGCCGCGGGTACGACCCAGATATCACGGACGTCGGTGCCGCCATTGTCCTTCTCGAACGCGATCCACCGCCCGTCCGGACTGAACTTCGGAGCCATCTCGCGCCCCGGCATGTCCGTGAGGCGCGTGGGATCGCCCCCGGCGGTGGGAACGGTCCAGAGGTCGTACGTCCCCCCGGCGGCGGACTTGAACGCGATGAGGGAGCCGTCCGGGGATACGTCGAACTCCTCCACCCACACCGTCGCCGCCAGGGCGTCCGTGGGCAGCCCCTCCCTCAGGTCGGAAGGCGGGGCGGCGCAGGACGCCATGGCCGCGGCGGCCAGGAGCGACGAGACGACATGCACATCCAGCGGCGACCGAATCCTCATTCGCATCCTGTCCTCTTCATGGGCGTGTCCACGGCCTCGGCGATGAGGTGCACGGTCGATGGCGGGCAGCCTCGTCGCAAGCCTGGAGCCCGGGGCCGCGTCCCCTGGCGAACCCACGACCGGTTGGTGAGTATCTCCCTACGCCCCCGCGGACCCACCGGAGTCATCATGTCCAGAGACCTACCCGACACCCGTGCGACCTCCCCCTCGCGCGCGCAACGCCTCGCCGCCATGGCCTTCGTCGCCCTAGGGCTCGCCGGGTACGGCGCCCCCGGCGTCTCCGCTCAGGCGTTGGCCCCCGGGGACGTGGACATGGGCACCATCGAGCGGCGGATCGAGCTCATCGAGCCGAAGAGCGGCCCGCCGGGAACGGTGGTGAGGGTCAACACGGAGGACATGCCGGTGATCACGCCCATCCGCGTGGGCATCGGGGCCGCCCGTGTCGGGTTCGAGGCCTTCCAGGAGCTCATGACCGGCGATGAGGGGGATTTCGACGTCACGGTCACGGTGCCGGACTGGGCCTCGTGGGAGCGGGTCCACGTCTTCATCGTATTCGACATCTACTTCCGGCCCATCGCGCTTTCCGACGCCTTCCACGTCACCAACGAGGACGGCCTCGTACGGCGCATCGGGCGGGTGACGCACCGCGAGGACGGATGCTCGCTCCTGCTGGACATCGACGGGGTCCGGTATGCCCTCCTGGGCGACGGCGACATGGTGCCGGGAATCGAGACGGACCGGACCGTCACCCTCGACGCCAGGGTGGTGTCCGACCGGACCGTATGTGGGCTTCGTAACGTGCTCGAGTTGGTGGGGCACCGGACGTACTGAACCGCCTAGGGGAGGCTCGGCCTCCTCAAGTGGAAGTCCGTGGCATCCTGGTACGCCTTGGCCAGCCGGAGCATCTCGGCTTCGCCGTAGAGCTGCCCGACGAACATGATCCCGGTGGGTGTCCCGTCGGGAGCGAACCCGTTGGGAACGGTCACCGCCGGGTGTCCGGTGAGATTGGTCGCCCCGTTGTTGGCGCTCCCGCCGTGAGGGGCCACGTAGACGTCCAGCTCGGCCATGGCCTCGGACATTCGCTGCATGAGCAGCGCCCGGCGTCGGTTCATCTGCACGTACTCCACCGCCGGGAACAGTCGCGCCACCCGCATGAGCATGTCTTCCGGCTCACTCCGATCCTGGATGAGCAGGTCCACGCGTCCGGTTTGCATGAGCTCGTCGAAGGCCGCCGACTCGTCGACGAGGAGCATCTGAAGGGCATCCATGCCGGCGTCCTCCGGCAAGCTGAACGGCCGAAGCTCCACGCCCAGTCGCCTCAGGGTGTCGAGGGTGGCGAGGTCGTTTCTCCGCGCCGCCGCGCCATCCGCGCCACGCGTCTCCCCCTCGAAGGCCTTGGCGAGGTATCCCACCCGGAGTCCCGCCAGCGGAAGATCCGCGTCCCAGTTGAAGGGCCGATCCACCACCGCCAGGTCCAGGAGATCGGGCCCGCGCACGGCCTCCAGGACCAACGCGCAGTCCTCCACCGCCCGGCACATGGGTCCCACCTTGTCCAGGCTCCAGCTCACGGGCATGACACCGTGCCGGCTGACGATGCCGAAGGTGGGCCGGAGCCCGGTGATGCCGCAGTTCGAGGAGGGGCCCACGATGGAGCCCAAGGTCTCCGTCCCGATGGCGAAGCCCACGAGGCCCGCCGCAACGGCCGCGCCCGGCCCCGCCGAAGAGCCCCCCGAGCCCTGCTCGGGATCCCAGGGATTACGGGTGCGCTTGCCGCCGAACCACCGGTCTCCCCTGGCGATCTCCCCGGTGGAGAGCTTGGCCACCAGGACGGCTCCCGCTTCCGAGAGTCGCTGGACCACGGTGGCGTCGTAGTCCAACACCTGGTCGCGATAGGCCTCCGACCCCCACGTCGTAGGATATCCGCTCTTGGCCAGGATGTCCTTGGCGCCCCAGGGGATCCCGTGTAGAGGACCCCGATAACGTCCTTCGGAGATCTCGTGGTCCGCGCGCTCCGCCTCGGCCATGGCCAGGTCGTCGGTGAGCGTAACCACGCATTCCAGGAGCGGGTCGTACCGCCTCAGCCGATCGAGGTACATCCGGGTGAGCTCCACGGACGTCACCTGCCTGCTGGACACCAGCGCCGCCAGGTGGGTCACGGGCCAGAGCGCCACGTCCTCCAGGCGCTCCGGCCGACGCGCCCTCGGGGGCTCACTGGGCCTGAACGGACGCCGCTCGTCGCTCAGGCGCTGTCCCGGGACGACGGGATTGAAATAGAGGGGTGGCGCCACGTTCTGATCGATGTCGATCTCACGGAGCGCCTGGAAGATCTCGAGGTTGGAGGCCAGCGTCTCCACCATCTCCCGGCGGTCCTCCTCGGAGAACTCCAGCCCGGCCAGCGCCGCCGCGTGCTCGATCATCTCGGGGGTCACCGCCACCTGTCCTCCCTGGGAGCGGGCCCAGAGCGTGCCGGGAAACAGGGTGGACCCGAGCCCCAGGGTTCCACAGTAGGCGAGAAACGCCCGCCGGTGCAGCGGCTGCGTCTTGCACGACTCGGTCACGATGGTACTCCGGTGGCTTCGAGGCGGACGACGGAAGAACCCGGGCAACGTGGATGGGGACCGGGCCCGGAACAAGTACGGAACGCACGCGGCGGCGCGCAGGTAGATCTCCTCACCGCTGCCCGGGCCGCCACGGCCGAGCGGCACCCCTCGAGCCGTGCCTCCCCACCGCGCCCTACGCGACTCGCAGATTCCAAGAGGCCCCAGCATGCAGCACCCCATCCCGTTCCGTCCCACCGACCGTGCCGTGTTCGACCCGGAACGAATGGGCAAGAGCACGCTCTACCGGTCCGACCGGGTACTGGTGGGCCTCAACACCTTCGAGCCCGGACAGGAGCATCGCCTCCATGCCCACGAAGGCATGGACAAGGTCTATCACGTCCTCGAGGGCTCCGGCGTCTTCCTCCTGGAGGACGGAGAAGCGCCCATGACGGAAGGGACCATGCTGGTGGCACCCGAAGGTGTCCCGCACGGCATCCGGAACACGGGCGACGACCGCCTGGTCGTGCTGGCCGTACTGGCGCCCGCGCCATGAACCGGCGCCGCTTTCTCGAGCTGGCCGGGGCGGCGGGAGCCCTGGGCCTGCTGCCCAGGACCGGGATCGGCCTGTCCGCGACGGCGCCCCTTCAGGAGGTCCGTCGCAACGCGCTGCCCCTATCGAGCCGGGCGTCGGCGGACGGGCTCGTACTCCGTGCGGCGCCCGCCCGCGTCGACATCGGGCTCGGCGAGGTGGACGCGTGGGCCATCAACGGCTCCGTCCCGGGCCCCATCCTCCGGCTGCGCCGGGGCGAAGCCGTCCGAATGACGCTGGAGAACGGGCTCCCGGAGGAGAGCATCCTCCACTGGCACGGGCTGGACGTGCCCGAGGCGGCGGACGGTCACCCCAGGCTGGCCGTTCCGCCCGGCGCCCGGTACGAATACGCCTTCACCGTCCGGGATCGAGCGGGCCTGTACTGGTACCATCCGCATACCCACATGCGGACGGCCCCGCAGACGTATCAGGGGATGGCCGGGCTCATGATCGTGGAGGACGAGGAAGAGGCGGCGCTGGACCTTCCGGGCGGCCCCCGTGAGCTCGCGCTGGTGCTCCAGGACAAGCGGACGGCGGGGGGCTCCCCCATGGCCTATCGGGCAGGCATGGGACCCGACATGATGCTGGGATACCTGGGCGACACGCCGTTCGCCAACGGGGTGGCCCACGCCACGACCCGGGTAGCCCGCGGCACGTATCGGCTCCGTATCCTCAACGCTTCCAACGCGCGCATCTTCGACCTGGGCCTCAGCGACGGCACCCCCCTCACGCTCATCGGGAGTGACGGAGGCCTGCTCCCCCGCCCGGTGGACGTGGATCGCGTCATGGTCGCCACCGGTGAGCGCGTGGACGTGCTGGCCGACTTCTCCTCCGCCGAGCCGGGCTCGCGGATCTACCTCCGATCTTTCCCCTTCCAGGTCCCCGGGATGATGATGGGGATGGGCATGGGACGTGGCATGGGTCGGGGCCGGATGGGTGGCATGGCCGGAGGCCTCCCGCAGGGCGCGGCCATGGACATGCTGGAGCTGGTCGTGGAGGACGGTCCCCCGGAACCGAGGGTGGCTCTGCCCGAGGTCCTCTCGCGTATCCCCGAGCGTACCGTGAACGCGGACACGCCTCGCCGCTCGTTCCGGTTCGAGAGCATGATGATGCGCCACGCCATCAACGGACGTGCCTTCGAGATGGAGCGGGCGGACGAGCGGGTACCTCTGGGGCGGACGGAAGTGTGGGTCATCGAGAACCCCAGCGAGTTCCCCCACCCCGTGCACATCCACGCGGGACAGTTCACCGTCCGATCGCGCTCTGGAGGGCGAGGGGGCGTCATGCCCTGGGAGACGGGCTTGAAGGACACCGTGCTGGTCCTCCCCGGGGAGCGCGTGGAGGTGGTGGTCCGCTTCCAGGAGCATCGGGGCCTTTTCCTCATGCACTGCCACAACCTCGAGCACGAGGACATGGGCATGATGCTGAACTTCCGGGTGGACTAGCGCATGAGCCTTCGAGCACGATGGCACCGGTGGGCGATGGCGGCGGCGGTCCTGATCACCGGCGCCGCGGTGGCCATGGCGCCCACCCCGCCCAAGGCACCGGAGGTCTCATGGACACCCGTCGAGCCGGTTCAGGGGCACCTGTTCGTCGTGGCCGTACGGGACGACGCCGGCGGGCTCATCACGGGCGTACAGGGCTCCGTGGCTGGAGAGGCCCTCCACTTCGCGCCGTCCGGTGACGGGCGCCACGAGTCGCTGGCGCCCGTGCCCATCGACCACCAGGGGGCGCTGGAGGTCGTTCTCACCGTCTCGTACGCCGACGGCACCGATGTCGCGCTACGCAGCGCCGTCCCGGTGGCGCAGGGCGCCTACCAGCACGAGCGCCTCACGGTCGCGCCTCGTTTCGGCACGCCCCTGAACCCGGAGGACCAGGCGAGGCTCGAGCGAGACCAGGCCCGGGCCCGGGGCGTGTCCCAGGCCGCCCACGCCACGCCCCGACTCTGGCGTCGGGACATGGCCCTCCCCCGAAACGACCGGGTGACCAGCGGCTTCGGCAATGGCAGGGAGTTCAACGGTCAGATCAGCAGCCGCCACATGGGGCTGGACCTGGACGGCGACCCGGGAGACACCATCCGTGCCGCCGCCCGGGGGGTGGTGCAGCTGGTGGACGAGTTCCTTCTCGCCGGAAACATCGTCTACCTGAACCACGGGGCCGGCCTGGTGTCCGGCTATTTCCACATGAGCGAGCACCTCGTGGCGGTAGGCGACACCGTGGACGTGGGAACGCCCATCGGGCTCGTGGGCGCCACCGGACGGGTCACCGGTCCGCACCTCCACTGGGTGGTGCGCTACGGGCAGACCAGCGTGGATCCCCGGAGCCTGCTCTCCCTCATGGACCGTCCCGTTCCCGGCTCCTGACCCCGGCCGCGGGCGGCGGGGGCGCGCCGGTAACCTCCCGGCGCGCCCGCCTCCGGCCTCAGCACCAACGCACCCGAACGCGGTACTCCACGCGGACGGCGCCCCGCGCCGGAACGTCCGGCTCGAACGTGAACGTGGAGGCGTCCACCAACGTGCTGGGATGGCTCTGGGAGACGAGCTCCCAGTCGCCTCCCGCCGGCTCCACGAGCTGCACGGAGACGTCCTCGTCCTTGTGGTTGCGCACGTCGATGCGCCAGGTGCTCTCCGAGACGCACCGGGAGATGACGGTGTAGTCCATCTGCGTTCGGTCCGCCACCACGTCGAAGGCCTCGCCCATCTTCACGCGGACTCGCTCGTCGCGGGGCGTGTGGTCGATGAGGTCCTCTCCGATGAACTGCTGCTGCCCCCGGTCGTCACGCTTGTAGACGCGCACGGTTCCCCGGGGAAGCGGCAAGCCCAGCCCCGCATCCTCGCTGTTCTCGAAGTCCAGGAACACCCCGACCTTCTGGTTGGCGGACACCTGCCCGTACTGGCCACGGAAGTACTGGGGCGAGCCCCTGAAGATGAGTCGCTTCCGGACGTCGAATTCCGACGCCTCCAGCAGCACCACCTGCTTCTGCTCGTTGTTCACCACGTCCGCCGGTCGCTGGAGCGTGTAGAGGTGGTATTCGAAGAAGGCCTCCTCGGTGAAGGCGGGGGCAGCGGCCATGACGTCGGCCATCATCCGCTGGCGCATGACCTCCTCGTTGACCCCGGATACACGCTGGACGTCCCCGGCCACGAGCTGCAGGCGGGCGCCGTCGTAGGTGGCCCCGCTCCTGTTGGTCAGGGTCACCCACCCGGTGATGTCCGCCTCCGTGTCGTCCTCGTTGAGAACCATCACGTAGTCCGACTTCCAGTTCAGGTTGTTGGTGAGATAGGTCACCTCCACGCGCTGACGGTCGCCGGCGGAGTCCAATCGCCAGAGGAGCGTGGGTGCGGCGATGAGGTTGTCGGGCATCTCCGGGAATCCGAACCGGCCGGGCACGTTGAAGGTGATCTCACCGTCCATGCGGAGGATGGGCCCACCGTTCACGGACAGGACTTCGGCCTGCACGGGCTCCTCGATACCGGTCACCGGATTGGTTCGATACACGGTCACCGTGCGCCCCACGTACTTCTCCAGGAGCTTGTCCGGGCTCAGGAGGTCGAACTGGTAGTTCTGCTCGAGGACCTCGAGGCCGGGGCCTCCCAATGGCCGGATGTGCACGGTCTCGGGCTGGATCCCCGCGGCCACGTCGGCGAACTCCAGGTCGATGCGTCCTCGGCTCAGGTCCAGCGTCCGGATCTCCCGGACCAACCCGAAGTTCTGGTTGTAGACCGTGATGGAGACCGAATCCCTGTCCTGGGCCGTGGAGCGGAGCGTATCGGCCACCTGCGGTGTCCCGCTCCTCTCGCCGAGCGCGTGCTCGGGCGCGGAAGGGGCAGCCAGCATGGTGAGGGCCGCTGTGGTCGCGATGAAGCTGCGCATCATGGTCTTGCTCTCCTCTGAGTCGGACTTCGGTGCCGCATGCTACACCTCTTCAGACGATCGAATACGGGGGACACGCACAAGACGCGCGCCTTGAAGCCTGAACCCGCCTCGTCCATAGTGGGTCGTCGCTGTGGTCGTCCCGTCCCGATCCTCGAGCCCAGGCGCCGCGCGTCGTCACGCTCCCACCATGAACGACTACGAACCCATCGCTTGCTCGACGCACGACCGGCTGGAGCACTTCGCAGTTCGACGCACGGTCCTGCGGGTGCGGTATGCCTCCGCGGACGGGGCCGAGCACGACCGGAGCGGCCGCATCGCGGACCTGTACGCTCGCGACGGCGCGGAATACCTGCGCCTGGACGACGGCACCGAGGTTCGCCTGGACCACCTTCGCGAGGTCCGGCCAGCCTGATTATCTTCCGCGCCCCTCGAACGCTACCAGGCAGACCATGGCCAAGAACCAATCCTTCGACATCTCGACGTCCGTGGACCTCCAGGAGGTCGACAACGCGGTGAACCAGGCCGCCAAAGAGATCGCCACCCGCTACGACTTCAAGGGCACGAGCTGCACGCTGGAGCTCGATCGGGATGCCGGCGCCGTCAAGATCGACGCCGACGACGCGTACCGCCTCCAGGCCGTGATGGCCGTGCTTCGGGAGAAGCTGAGCCGCAGGGGCGTGCCCCTGAAGAACCTGGATCTCGGCAAGGAGGAGATCGGCTCCATGGGGAGAGCGCGGCAAACCGTGGCGCTCAAGCAGGGCATCGACCAGGAGACCGCGAAGCGCATCTCCAAGGATATCCGGGACGGCGGCTTCAAGAAGGTCCAGGTGCAGATCCAGGGGGAGGAGCTCCGCGTCACCTCCCCGTCCCGGGACACGCTCCAGGAAGTCATCGCCCTGGTGAAGGGTGGCGACTACGGCGTCGAGCTCATGTTCGGCAACTTTCGCTGAACCCCCATCTCCGCCGACGACCGCACGGGCCCCCACGAGGGCTCCGGGCGCCCCGGTGACCCTCCCTCCGCCCAGCAACCATGGATCTCCACCCGCTCTGGCTCCAGGAGCAAAGCGCGTCTTCCCTTGCGCGCCTCCTGCCACGCATCGAGGCCCGGTTCGCCCCCGACGCGGACCCGGCGGAGTGGGCATCGTACGTCGCGCGCCTGCGCCGCCACTTCCCCCAGCTCTTCGCTGAGCTCCATGCGCTGTACGGGCATCACTACGACTTCTTCTACCATCTGGAGAGCATCCTCGTCTCGACGACCGAGATGTGGCTCGGCCGGCCCGACGAGCTGAAAGCCCTGGACGGGACCCGCGCCGACGATCCCCACTGGTACCAGTCGAACCACATGGTGGGCGCCTCGTGCTACGTGGACCGCTTCGCGGGGGACCTGGACGGGCTTCGGGAACGGATCCCGTACCTGTCCGAGCTCGGGGTCACCTGCCTCCACCTCATGCCCCTGTTCGAGCCTCCCGAGGGCGACGACGACGGTGGGTATGCGGTGCGCAGCTATCGTCGGGTCGACCCGACGCTGGGCACCATGGAGGAGCTCGCCGAGCTCGCCACCGAGCTCCGGCATCGAGGCATCTCCCTGGCGCTGGACTTCGTCTTCAACCACACCTCCGACGAGCACGAGTGGGCGCAGCGGGCCCTGGACGGC
>CAYGKI010000064.1:11255-11760 GCA_964350235.1 uncultured Gemmatimonadaceae bacterium
CGCATGTACCCCGACCGCGAGATGCCCGACGCCTTCGAGCGGAGCATGCCGGAGGTCTTCACCGAAGACCACCCCGGAGCGTTCACCTATCGCACCGAGATCCGGAAGTGGGTCTGGACCACCTTCCACACGTACCAGTGGGACCTGAACTACGAGAATCCGGTGGTCTTCAACCGGATGCTCGAGGAGATGCTCTTCCTGGCCAATCGCGGCGTCGAGGTTCTTCGCCTGGACGCGGTGGCGTTCCTCTGGAAGCGACTCGGGACGAATTGCCAGAACCTGCCGGAAGCGCACCGCATCATCCGGGCCTTCAACGCCGCGGCGGCCATCGCGGCGCCGGCCATGGTGCTCCTCTCCGAGGCCATCGTCCACCCGGACGAGGTACGGAAGTACGTGGGTGTGGAGGAGTGTCCCCTGTCCTACAATCCCCTGCTCATGGCCCTGCTTTGGGAGGCCATGGCCACCCGGGACACCCGCGTGCTCGGCGCGTCGATGAGCCACCGAT
>CAYGKI010000064.1:11770-12036 GCA_964350235.1 uncultured Gemmatimonadaceae bacterium
GATTCCGCCTGCCCGACGGATGCACCTGGCTCAACTACGTCCGCTGCCACGACGACATCGGCTGGGCCTTCGCGGATGACGAGGTGCTCGGGAGCGGATTCGATCCGGCGGCGCACCGGAGCTTTCTCACGAGCTTCTACACCGGCGCGTTCGAGGGGACGTTCGCCCGAGGAGAGCCGTTCCAGCCCGACCCGCTGACCGGGCTCGCCCGCGTGTCCGGAACCTCCGCGTCGCTGTGCGGGGTGGAGAAGGCGCTCGAGGATGGT
>CAYGKI010000065.1:0-7968 GCA_964350235.1 uncultured Gemmatimonadaceae bacterium
TCCAATGGGGTGTAGCTCAACCGGCAGAGCGCCTGGCTGTTAACCAGGAGGTTGTAGGTTCGAACCCTACCGCCCCAGTCGTGAGAACGGCCCCGGGAGCCCAACAGGCTTCCGGGGCCGTTCTCGTTTCCTGACGGCCGATTCCGCGGCATTCACCCGCGTCGACCCGACGTAGCGTCCTCCTTCTTCGGGACTGCCCGCGTCTCGGCCTTGGATCCCCTCGGACGTGCCGCCTTGCGACGCCCCGACGCCTGGGGTTATCCCAGGAGCGTCTCTCATCGTCTCCCTCGAGTCGAGCCACTCATGACGGACAGCAACCCGGGCCGCGCTTCCCTCGACGCCGTGGAGCGGCGTGTCGTCGCGGCGGTGGACCAGGACCAGCTCCTGACGGACCTCTCCCGCCTGGTTGCCGTTCCGAGCTGGAACGGGCGCGAGACTCCGGCCCAGGACCTCATGGCCGAGCTCATGGGCGAGGCCGGGCTTTCGGTCGACCGGTGGCTCATCGACCTGGACGAGCTGGCCCGTCACCCGGCGTTCAGCGCCGAGCTCCACCGCGACGAAGCGGTGGGCGTGGTGGGGACGCTTTCAGGGCAGGGGGGTGGGCGCACGCTGGTGTTGAACGGGCACGTGGACGTGGTGCCGCCCGGGGACGAGGGGCTGTGGCGCGACCCTCCCTTCCAGGCCGCGGTGCGGGACGGGCGCGTCTACGGGCGGGGCGCGCTGGACATGAAGGGCGGGCTCGTGGCGGGACTCCACGCCCTGCGTGCTCTCGGAACAGCGGGCGTCCGCCTCCGGGGCGACGTGCACCTCGAAAGCGTCGTGGGCGAGGAGGACGGCGGGCTGGGCACGCTGGCCACGGTGCTTCGGGGGTACCGGGGCGACGGAGCCATCGTCATGGAGCCCACCCGGATGGCGGTCATCCCTGCGCTGGCGGGGTGCCTGAACTTTCGGATCCGGATCACGGGGCTGGCGGCCCACGGGGCGGTGCGGGAGGAAGGCGTGGACGCCATCGACAAGCTGCAGACGGTGCTGGCGGCCATCCGCTGGGTGGAAGGGGAGCGGAACAGTCGCCTGGGCAGGGACGACCTGTTCGCTTCCCACAGGCTTCCGTTCCCCATCTCGGTGGGAACGGTCCGGGCGGGGGATTGGGCATCCTCGGTGGCGGATCACCTCACCCTGGAGGGTCGTTACGGGATCGCGCCGGGCGAGGACGAGGACGCCGCTCGGAGTGAGCTGGAGCGGGCCGTCGCCGACGCGGCCCAGGGTGATCCGTGGCTCCGGGAGCATCCACCGGTGCTCTCGTGGTGGGGCGGTCGCTTCTTCGCGGCCCACACCGATCCGGACCACGCCGTGGTGCGCACCGTCTGTGACGCGGGCACGGCGGTGCTGGGCTCGCCTCCGCCCTTGGGCGCGGTGACCTACGGGGCCGACATGGGCACCCTGTCCCAGGTGGGTGGGATTCCTGCCGTCCTGTTCGGGCCCGGCGACATCCGCCGCGCGCACCAACCCGACGAATGGGTGGCCGTGGACGAGCTCGTGGCCGTGGCACGGACCCTCGCCGTGGCCGCCATGCGCTTCTGCGGTGTCGCGTCGTGAGCCTGCCCCTGGACGGTGTGACGGTGGTGGCGCTGGAGCAGGCCGTGGCCGTCCCCCTCGCTACCCGGAAGCTGGCCGACGCCGGGGCGCGCGTCATCAAGGTGGAGCGTCCGGGCGGCGACTTCGCCCGCGGGTACGACCGTGTGGTGGAGGGCGGGAGTGCCTACTTCGTGTGGTTGAATCGAGGCAAGGAGTCGGTGGTCCTGGATCTGGACCGGACGGAGGACGCCGAGCTCCTCCACGCCATGATCGCCGTCGCGGACGTGTTCGTGCAGAACCTGGCCCCCGGCTCGGCGGCCCGGCGGGGCTTCGGGCCCGAAGCGCTGCGGCGATCCCATCCGGCACTCATCACCTGCGACGTGTCCGGGTATGGCGCCGAAGGGCCCTATGCCCGCATGAAGGCCTACGACAGCCTCATCCAGGGGGAGTCGGGACTCCAGGCGGTGACCGGCACGGCCGAGGAGCCCGTGCGGGTGGGCATCTCCGCCGCCGACTGCGCCGCCGTAATGCGCGTTCATGGCGCCGTCCTCGAGGCGCTGCTGTCGCGCTCCGGATCCGGGGAGGGCTGTGCGCTGGAGATCTCCTTGTTCCAGTGCATGGCCGACTGGATGTCCGTCCCGTATCTCCATCAGATGTATGGCGGTCGTCCTCCCGAGCGGACGGGTCTCCGGCATCCCGGGATCGCCCCCTACGGACCGTACGTGTCGGCGGACGGGGATACCGTGCTCGTCGCCGTCCAGAACCAGCGTGAGTGGCGGAGGTTGTGCATGGAAGTGCTGGAACGCCCGGACCTGGCCGAGGACCCCCGATTCCTGGACAACCCGGCCCGCGTCGCCAACCGGGAGGCCCTGGTATCGGCACTCCAGGGCACCATGGGCCGTTGGTCCACCTCGGAGCTCGTGGACAGGCTGGAGCGGGGGCGGATCGCCTTCGGACGGGTCCGCACCGTGGCGGAGCTCGCCGAGCACCCACAGCTGCGATTGTTGGACGTGGAGACGCCTCACGGAAGGATCCGTCTGCCCTCCCAGCCGGCGCCGTGGCGCGAGCCCCATGCCGTACCCAGGGTGCCGGCCCTGGATGAGCACGGGTCCGCGCTCCGGCGCGAGTTCGCTCCATGATCCGGCCGGGTCCGGGCGCAGCTGAGCCGATGGCCGAGAGCCTCACCCGGGGCCTGGCGCGCGCCGTGCGATCCCTTCCCGTGGACGGGGGCGACCGGCGGGCCGCGGAGCGGTTCGTGCGCGACTGGCTCGGGTCCTACGTGGCCGGAGGCGCAGCCGGGGAGGGACGGATTCTCGAAGCGTACGGCGGGCGAGCGCGGGATCCGGAGGGCCGGGCCTTCCTGGCCGCGGCCCGGTCCCATGTCACCGAGACCGACGACCTGCATCGTGCCTCGGTGACCCATCCAGGGTGTGTCGTCGTGCCGGTGGCGCTCCTCCTCGGGCGGGAGATCGGCGCCGCGGGGCACGCGACCCTGCGGGCGATCCTGGCCGGCTACGAGGTGATGCTGAGGGTAGGGGAAGCCCTGGGGCCGGCCCACTACCGCATCTTCCACAACACGGCCACCGCGGGGCCCTTCGGGGCGGCGGCGGCCGCCGCGAGCCTCCTGGAGCTGGACGAGGACGGGTGGGTCTGGGCGCTGGGCAACGCCGGGACGCAGGCCGCCGGCCTGTGGCAGTTCAACGATGAAGGCGCCATGAGCAAGCCCCTGCACGCCGGGCACGCGGCGTCGGCGGGACTCCGGGCCGCGCTCCTCGCCGCCGAGGGGCTCACGGGCGCCGAGCGCATCCTCGAGGGAGAGAAGGGGCTCTTCGCGGGACTCTGTCCCGATCCCCGACCGGCGGCGGTACTACGGCCGGCGCCGGGATGGAAGCTCCCGGAGACCTCCATGAAGCCCTACCCGTGCTGCCGCCACGTCCACCCCGCCATCGATGCCGCCCTGGAGATCCGGAACGCGTGGGGGGGCGGGGCCCCGAGCAGCGTTCGCATCAGGAGCTATCCGGCGGCGCTGGACGTCACCGACCGTCCCCATCCGCGGACGCCGCACGAGGCTCGGTTCAGCATCCAGTACGCGGTGGGCTGGACCTTGCTGCACGGCCTGCCCGGACTGGCGTCGTTCGCCCCGTCGGCGTTGGACGACCCGGGGGTCGGGAAGGTCCTGAGCGGCACCGAGGTCGGCGTCGACGCGGAGCTGGAGGCCGCGTATCCGGAGCGATGGGGCGCGGAGGTGGAGGTGCGGGGTGAGGACGGCTCGGTTCACCGGGTCCGGCGCACCGCGGCCACCGGCGATCCCGATCTTCCCCTGGAAGACGAAGCCCTGGACGCCAAGGCGCGTGGGCTCATGACGTGGGCGGGGCTCTCCGACGAGGAGCAGGACGCGCTGCTCCTGGCCTGCAGGTCGCTGCTGGAGGACCAGCCGGTCTTCGCCCTGCCGTAGCGAGCGGCGCCAGCGGCGCACCCCCTTGTCCGACCGGGCCCGCGTCCTACTGTTCGGGTCCCCGTACCACACATTCCGCAGCGGACCTGAGACATGATCAAGCTGAAGAGCTTTCTGGAAGGCAGGTGGCAGGAGGGCTCGGGCGAGCCGTCCATCCTGGTGAACCCGTCCACGGAGGAGGCCATGGCCGAGACCTCCACGGAGGGGCTCGACTTCGCCGCCGCCGTCCGGTACGCCCGCCAGGTGGGCGGGCCCGCCCTTCGGGCCCTCTCGCTGGGGGAGCGTGCCGCGCTCCTCAAGGCCATGTCCAAGGTCCTTGGCGAGCACCGTGACGAGCTTCTGGACCTGGCCATGAAGAACGGCGGGAACACCAAGGGCGACGCCAAGTTCGACGTGGACGGCGCCAGTGGTACGCTGGGTGCGTACGCCTACTTCGGGAAGGGGCTGGGCGATGCCCGCGTCCTGCCCGACGGCGACGCCCTGCCGCTCTCCCGCGACGGTGACTGGGCGGGCCGGCACGTCCTGGTGCCCAAGGAGGGCGTGGCGGTGCTGGTCAACGCCTTCAACTTCCCGGCCTGGGGATTCGGCGAGAAGGCGGCGTGCGCGCTCCTGGCGGGCATGCCGGTCATCGTCAAGCCGGCCACCAGCACGGCGCTGGTCACGTGGCGCATGGTGGAGATCCTGGATCAGGCCGGGATCATGCCCGAGGGGTCCGTCCAGCTGGTGGCCGGATCACCGGGCGACCTCCTTTCCCACCTGGGTGAGCAGGACGTCCTGGCGTTCACCGGGTCCGCGGACACGGGGCTCCATCTGCGGTCCATGTCGGAGATCCTCGAGCGGAACGTGACGGTCAACGTCGAGGCGGATTCGCTGAACAGCGCCGTCCTGGGACCGGACGTGGCGCCTGATTCGGAGCTGTACGGGCTCTTCCTCAAGGACGTGATCCGCGAGATGACGCAGAAGGCCGGGCAGAAGTGCACGGCCGTCCGTCGCATCTTCGTCCCCGCCCACCGGATGGACGCGGTGGCCGCGGACCTCAAGGAGCGTCTGGAAGGCGCCGTGGTGGGCAACACGGCGGACCCTTCGGTGACCGTGGGTCCGGTGACCAGCGCCAGGCAGCTCCGTGACAACCGTCAGGGCATCGACGCCCTCGCGGCCGAGGGGACGGTGCTGCTGGGTGGCTCGGACCCGGTGGACGGGGTAGGCGCCCCCGAGGGCAAAGGGTACTACGTCCGCCCCACGCTCATCCGGTTCGAGGACGCCCGCGCGGCCACGACCGTTCACGAGCGGGAGGTGTTCGGACCGGTGTCCTCCATCCTTCCGTACGACGGGACACCGGAGGACGCGGCCGAGCTGGTCGCATTGGGCAAGGGGAGCCTGGTGGCCAGCGCGTACGGCGACGATCCGGATTGGCTGACGGGGATCGTCACCCGGTTCGCGCAGTGGAACGGACGGATCTACCTGGGCTCCAGCGGCGTCACCGGTGCGGCCCTGGGCTCGGGCATGGTCATGCCCGGACTCCTGCACGGGGGACCGGGCCGGGCCGGGAACGGCGCGGAGCTCGGCGGTCTTTCGGGGCTCCGTCTGTACCAGCGGCGCGCGGCGGTCCAGGGGGACCCGGCGGTCCTGGACCGGATTTTCGGTGCGCAGGCCGACGCCTGACGGGGATCCTGGGGCGCCGGAGCGTGTTCCAGGGACGTGTCGTCACGAGACTCTCAGGAGAGTTGGACCCATGAAGAGGTATTCTGCTCGGGCGGCGAGCGCCGCCGTCCTGTCCCTCGTCCTCGTCGCGGCCGGATGCGGCTCCACCGAGCCCGTGGGCGCGGTCGTGGAGGACGTGGTGTTCCACGAGTCCGTCGGGGTGAACCGGGGGGCGATGACCCGCACCTCCAGCGGGTTGTATTACGTGGATCTGCTGGAGGGTGATGGAGCGGAGGCGGTCTCCGGCGCCGACGTGGCCGTGGAGTACCGGGTCCGCCTGCGGACGGGCGCCTTCGTCGACTCCAGCGAAGGGAGGGGGCCTTTCGAGTTCACCATCGACGCGGGTGGCGTGTATGCCGGATTCAACGAAGGCGTGCGCGGCATGCGCGTCGGCGGAGAGCGTAAGATGGTCCTCCCTCCGGCCTTGGTGAACGATCCCTCCCTGGGCGGCCTCATCCTCGTGTTCGACGTGGAGTTGGTGGCGGTGGTGGCGCCGGGAGCCTGAAGGATCGGATGCCGGTGGGAGACCGGTCAGCTCCCGGATCCAGTCTCCTGTAGCAGCGCGCCAAGCAGCGCCGCGTCCACGTTCCCTCCGCTCAACACCACCACCAGCGGTCCTCGCAGGTCGGGAACGGCGCCTTCCAGCACGGCGGCGAGTCCGGCAGCTCCCGCAGGCTCGGCCAGGAGCTTGGTGCGCTCCAGAAGAAGTCGAAGGGCCCGGACGATGGCGTCGTCGTCCACGAGCGCCACGCCCCGGGCCGTCCGCCGGAGGATCTCGTAGTTCAGCGTGCCCGCCATGGGGGCTTTGAGGCCGTCCGCGATGGTGGAGACGGTGTCCAGATGGACGGCGTGTCCTTCCTGGAAGCTCCTGTGCATTGCGGCGGCCCCCACGGGCTCCACGCACCAGAGCGCCACCTGCGGTGCCGTCGCCTCCAGGGCTACGGCGAGCCCGGACGCCAGGCCCCCACCGCCCACCGGCGCCACCACCGTGGCCACGTCGGGCAGGTCTTCCAGCACCTCCAGCATGCAGCTGGCGTGGCCGGCCACCACATAGGGGTCGTCGAAGGGATGGACGAAGGTGAGGTTCCGCTCCTCCGCCAGCGCGAAGGCCTCTTCGAAGGCTTCCCCGGGGGTGCCGTGGAGGATCACCTCGGCGCCATACTCGCGGCTCGCCTTGGCCTTGGTGGTCGAGGCGCCCTCGGGCATCACCACCGTGCTGGCCACGCCCGCGGCGGACGCGGCCCACGCCACGGCCTGAGCGTGATTCCCCGCGGAGATGGTGATGACGCCCCGCCGTCGCTCGTCGTCGGACAGGGCCCGGATCCGGTGCAGCGCCCCCCTCACCTTGAACGAGCCCGTCTTCTGGAGGTTCTCACACTTGAGGTACGTCGGCACGCCGGCCATCGCGGACAGCGTCTCGGACCGCACCAGGGGCGTCCGATGGACCGAGTCGGAGATCTCCCTTCGCGCCCGCTCCAGGCGATGGAGGCCGAAGTCGATGTCGCTCATGGCCATGTGGACCCTTTCAAGACGGCTGCGGTTACGAAGGTGACCGAGGCGATTGATGCGCGGACCGCGCTTCGAGTAGCTTCGTGATCCCACCTTTCGAGACGTGTTCGTCCCCACCGGTGAGAGACCCGCCATGTTCGCACGCTTCGCTCGATCCCTCAAGCTGGCCGCGGTTCTGTCGGCCAGCGCCACCGCCAGCTTGGCGGCTCAACAAGGGACCCTCACCGGTGCCGTGACCAACGCCGAGACCGGGGCACCCATCTCCGCGGCCCAGATCCAGGTCTTCGGAGGCGCGCAGGACACGGGAACGCTCAGCGACAACCAGGGGCGCTACCGGATCAGCCTTCCCACCGGCTCCTACGACCTGGTGGTCACCGTGGTGGGGTACCGCACCACCCGATTCGACGACGTGGAGATCGTCGGGGGTCAGACCACGACCTTCGACATGCAGCTTCTCTCGCAGGCGCAGGAGCTGGACGCCCTGGTGATCACGGCGTCACGTGGCACGCCGGAGAAGTCCACCGAGGCCCCGGCTTCCACGTTCAACGTCAGCTCCCAGGAGATCAGCGAGCGGCCCACGCAGAGCCTGGCGGATCACCTGAAGACGGCGCCCGGCGTGGACGTCATCACCCAGGGCGTCCAGTCCACCAACGTGGTGGTGCGCGGCTTCAACAACATCTTCTCCGGCGCGCTCCACATGCTCACCGACCATCGGCTCGCCGGGGTCC
>CAYGKI010000065.1:7978-12028 GCA_964350235.1 uncultured Gemmatimonadaceae bacterium
ACCTCATGCACTTCATCCCCACGTCCGACGAGGACGTGGACCGGATGGAGGTGGTGCTCGGGCCCGGCTCGGCCCTGTACGGGCCCAACACGGCCAATGGCGTGGTGCACATCCTCACCAAGTCGCCTCTGGACGACCAGGGGACCACCGTCACCCTGGGGGCGGGTGAGCGCGACGTGTTCCAGGGGGCGTTCCGCACGGCCTTCCTCTTGAACGAGGACGTGGGGATCAAGCTTTCGGGACAGTATCTGCAGGGGACGGAGTGGCCCTATACGGATGCCGTGGAGGAGCAGGCGCGCCTCGAGGCCGCGACGAACCCGACGGCCTGTCTCACCGACAAGACCATCCGGGGCTTCGGCTCGGCGGTGGCCCAGCAGGCCTGTGGTCGCGTGGGTCAACGGGATTTCGACATCGAGCGATTCGGCCTGGAAGCCCGAGCCGACTGGAGGTTCGCCGAGGACGGCACGCTGGTGGGGACGTACGGACGCACCAACGCCACCGGCATCGAGCTCACCGGGCTCGGGGCGGGGCAGACGGACGACTGGGTCTACGACTTCTTCCAGGCCCGGCTCAACAAGGACCGCTTCTTCACGCAGGCCTACTACAACCGGAGTGACGCGGGCGATTCGTGGCTGCTTCGGGACGGCGTGCCCCTGGTGGACAAGTCCAGCCTGTTCGTCGCCCAGGCCCAGCACGGGTTCGCCGTGGCCGACGGCCGCCAGGACTTCACCTACGGCTTCGACTACTTCGCGACCCGGCCCGACACGGAGGGAAGCATCAACGGGGCTTACGAGGACGAGGACGACATCGACGAGTGGGGTGTCTACCTCCAGTCCAAGACCGAGCTGACGGACATGTTGGAGCTGGTGGTGGCGGGACGCATCGACTCCCACTCCCTCCTGGCCGAGAACGTGTTCTCGCCCCGCGCGGCGCTGGTCTTCAACCCCGCCGAGGAGCAGAGCTTCCGACTGAGCTACAACCGGGCGTTCTCCACCCCTTCGACCCTGAACTTCTTCCTGGACATCTCGGGCGGCGCCGCACCCGGCAGCCTGGGGCCGCTGGGGTACACCACCAGGGCGTTCGGAACCGGGAAGGACGGCTACTCGTTCCAGAACCCCGACGGCAGCCTGCGAGGCATGCGGTCTCCGTTCACGCCCGCCCAGCTGGGCGGGGCGGGGCAGCTGCTCCCCGCCGACGTGGGCGTCATGTGGGATCTGCTGGTGGGCGTGTTGCAGGCCCAGGGCGCCATCTCCGCGGGTCAGGCCGCGCAGATGAGCGGCTGGGACCCCACCAACGACGACATCGCCCGCATGCTGCTGGACCCGAACAACCCGTCCGTGCTCAGCCCGTTGTCGGCCACCCGGATTCCCGACGTTCCCGGCATCGCCGAGAGCAACACGGAGACCATCGAGCTGGGCTGGACGGGGATTCTCCAGGACAGGGTGAAGATCACGGCGGACGTCTACTACATGCAGAAGAACGACTTCGTGTCGCCGCTGCAGGTTCAGACGCCCCTCCTGCTGCTCAACGGAGAGGACACCGGAGCCTTCATCGTGGCCCAGGCCATCGCCGACGGAATGACGCCCGCCCAGGCCCAGGCCATGGCCGCGGCGTTGGCGCCGGCCCTGGCTCAGATTCCCGCCGGCGTGGTGTCGTCGGACCAGGTGGCGGCCCAGGCCGCGGACCTCATCGTGACGTACCGGAACGTGGGTGACCTGGACCTCTGGGGCGGCGACCTGGCCGTGCAGGCGTTCGTGAACGACCAGTGGACGGTGAACGGATCCTACTCGTGGGTGAGTGACGACTACTTCCGCATCGAGGGTGGGGCGCCCATCTCGCTGAATGCCCCCACCCACAAGGGCTCGCTGGGCCTGGCCTACCGCAACGTCCGTACCGGCCTCACGGCCAGCGGTCGCGCCCGCTTTTCCAGCGGATTCCCGGCCGAGTCCGCCGGCTACGTGGGTACCGAGTGCGTTCCGGGGGTGGTTCCGTCCGAGTTCACAGAGCCGTGCGTGGACGCGTTCGCCATCTTCGACCTGAATCTGGGATACGCCTTCCCTGGAACGGGTGCCACCGTCCAGCTGGCCATCAACAACGTCCTGGACACCGGGTACCGGTCCTTCGTGGGGGTGCCCACCATCGGTCGCTTCGCGCTGCTCCGCCTCCGGTACGAGCTCTTCTGACGCGGAGGGGCGGCCATCACCCGTCCCGCCGGAGCGCCCGTTGCGCCATATTTGGGCGACCGAAAGCACGTTTTCGAAGAGAGGGGGGAGATGGCCACCGAGAGAACGGACGGACACGTCACGGTCCGCTGCGGCTTCTGCGGGAAGCTCAACGACGTGGAGATCGATCGGGCCGCCGACAGGCCGCACTGCGGGGCCTGTACCAAGCCCATGTTGCTGGACCGGCCGCTGAAGGTCGCCGAGGAGGACTTCGACCGCACCGTGCTGTCGGCGGGCGTGCCCGTTCTCGTCGACTTCTACGCCGACTGGTGTGGGCCCTGCAAGATGGTGGCTCCGCTCATGGATGAGATCGCCCACCAGCATCTCGGGAAGATGCTGGTCGTGAAGGTGGACACCGACAAGGCTCCCGAGGTCGCGGGCCGGTACGGCATCCGCAGCATCCCCACGGTGATCCTGTTCAATGCGGGAGAGGAGACCGAGCGGAGCGTCGGGTTCGAGCCCGAGCGTCTGCGCGACTTCGCCGCCCGTGCCGTAGCGTGAGCAAGCGCGACCGGCACCAGCTCATCCTCGAGATCCTCCGCAAGAACCGCGTCAACAGCCAGGAGGGGCTCCGGGCGCTCCTGGGCGAGCGCGGGACGGAAGTGACCCAGGCGACGTTGTCGCGCGACATCCGGGAGCTGAGGCTCGTGAAGGTGCCCGGTGCCGATGGGACCCCCCATTACGCCGTACCCGACGATTGGGAGAGCACGCCGTCCCTCGAGTCGCTCCTGCCGGCCCTCTTCCACAGCGCCGAGGGGGTGGATCACATGCTGGTGGTCCGCACCATGAAGGGAGGGGCACAGACGGTGGCCGCGGGGATCGACTGGGAGGAGTGGCCGGAGGTCCTGGGGACGCTGGCGGGGGACGACACCATCCTCATCATCCTCCGATCGCCCGCTCACCTGGGCACCGTCCAGCGGCGCATCGAAGGGATGGCCCGCTGAGCCACTGTTGACGAAATGCACTCGCCGTGTATAATTATCCAATGCGCGTCGCGCCACGCGACACGGCGCCACGGGACCTCGAAAGGGGACCGGGGGCGGGAGTTCGGGGCATGAGGCCCCCCGGCACTTTGGCGGGAAGTGACCGGTCTTCTTGCCCCCGGGCCTCTTTTTTTGTGCCCTGTATCCACGCGTGCGCGCACATCCGGGGGATGAGATGAAGGTAGTGCTCGGTTATTCGGGAGGGCTGGACACGTCGGTCATCGTGCCGTGGCTCCGCGAGACCTACGATGCCGAAGTCGTGTGCATGGCGGGCGACGTGGGCCAGAGGGGCGGCCTGGAGGGGCTGGAGGAGAAAGCGCTCGCCTCCGGGGCCGCCGCGTACCACGGCATGGACCTGCGCCGGACGTTCGTGGAGGACTACGTATGGCCGACGCTCCGGGCCGGGGCCGTGTACGGGCGGACCTATCTCCTGGGCACGGCCATGGCGCGCCCCATCCTCGCCAAAGCCCAGGTGGAGATCGCCCGGGCGGTGGGCGCCGACGCGCTGGCCCACGGATGCACGGGGAAGGGCAACGACCAGGTGCGCTTCGAGCTCACCTACGCCGCGCTGGCCCCGGACCTCGCCGTCATTGCTCCTTGGCGCGAGTGGGATATCCGCTCGAGGGAAGACGCGCTGGCGTACGCCCGGGAGCGGGGGATCTCCCTGGCCGGCATCGACGAGACCAAGCTCTACAGCCGCGACGAGAACCTCTGGCACATCTCCCACGAGGGCGGCCCCCTCGAGGACCCGGCGCTGGAGCCCGAGGAGGAGATGTTCTCCTGGACGGTGGCCCCCGAAGCCGCTCCGGATAGGCCGGAGTACGTTGAGATCGGCTTCGAATCGG
>CAYGKI010000066.1:0-1540 GCA_964350235.1 uncultured Gemmatimonadaceae bacterium
GCCCTGTGGCGGCGGCCAGCGAAGTCACCACCTGGGGAGACAGGCCCACCGGCACCCGGACACCATAGATCTCCCCCGGAGGCGTGACCTGGCGCGTGAGGTGAGGGTTCAGCTCCCGCAGGACGCCCGCCTGGATCCCCAACACCTGGGCGATGGTGGCGAGCCTGGTCTGTCCAGGCACGAACACCCGGTCGAACAGGTACGGCTCGGCTCGCGATGCCGCGAACCCGAAGCGATCCGCATCCTCGGCGAGAATGGTCGCCGCCACGATCCTGGGCACGTACTCCCGGGTCTCGGCGGGGAGATGGTCGAGCACCTCCCAATAGAGGTCCTCGTCCCCGGACCGGCCTTCGGCGTGCAGTCTGAGCACCCTCTGGACCCGACTGGGGCCGGCGTTGTAAGCCGCGGCCGCCAGATACCAGGACCCGAAACGGCCATGAAGCCACTGGAGATAGTCCAGAGCAGCGTCGGTCGCCCGGACCGGGTCCCGGCGCTCGTCGACGTACTCGTCGACTCTGAGCCCGTACTCGATGGCGGTGGGGCTCATGAACTGCCACATGCCGACAGCCGAGACCTGCGACACGGCCCACGGCGACAGGCCCGATTCCATCATCGCGAGATACACCAGCTCCTCGGGCATCCCCCGGGCGCGCAGCTTCTCGCGGATCATGCCGTCGTAGATGCCCGAGCTCGCCAGGATGCGCGCGAACTCCGGCCGATGCGTGGTCTGGAAGCGATCCATCCACTTCTCCACACGCTCGTTCACGTGGAGAGGCAGATCGGCCCCCACGATCCTCGCCGAGTCCTCGACGGCGAGCGTCACCGAAGGATCGTCTCCGGAGACGGGGTTCATAGCGGAAAAGAACGGCACCGCGAACAAAGGCGCCAACCACCAACCGTGGGCCGAAACCTTCCGGCCCCAGGGCTCGTTTTGGGAGCCCGATCTATCGACACGGACGTGAAGTCCGCGAAGGTCCTGGGTAGACATGGTCCACCTCCTTCTCATTTCGCCTTCGCTCATCCTACCTACGAGGGCCCGGCCTCCGAAGTTGCGGAGGGGCCACCTGGATGCTCGAAAGCGTCTTTAGCGCGCAGAAGTCACGCACGTATGCGAAGAGGTCCGGTCGACGGAGACATCACCGTCGATCCGGACCTCTCGTTGATCTGTCGCGGATTACTCGCCCGGGTAGACCGACACCACGTCACGGGCCCGCATGCGCTCGAACTTCACCACGCCGTCCACGAGGGAGAAGAGCGTGTCGTCCCGGCCGCGCTTCACGTTGCGTCCGGGGTGGAACTTGGTACCCCGCTGACGCACGAGGATCCCTCCGGCCCGCACAGGCTGGCCGCCGAACCGCTTGACGCCCAGGAATTGCGGGTTGCTGTCGCGACCGTTGCGACTGGATCCTACGCCTTTCTTATGTGCCATGGGTGTGTCCCGTTGTCTTTGAAGACGCGTGCTCAGGCGAGCGCGACTTCGTCGATCCTGATCTCGGTGAAGCCCTGACGGTGCCCCTGCTTCTTGCGGTAGCCCTTCCGG
>CAYGKI010000066.1:1550-11777 GCA_964350235.1 uncultured Gemmatimonadaceae bacterium
CTTGTCGCCGCGACCATGACGAATGACTTCGGCCTTCACCGAAGCCCCCTCCAGGACGGGCGTGCCGACCTGGACCTGCTCCTCACCGTCACCGGCGAGCAGGACCTGATCGAACGTCACCGCACTTCCGGGCTCGACGTCGAGCGAAGGAATACGCAGGCGTGCCCCAGGCTCCGCCCGGAACTGCTTGCCACCGGTTTTGAATACTGCGTACATAGCTACGTCTCGATTGTCTCGAAAGTTCGGTCACTAGCCAGTCAATTTCGACAAGCGCCAAGTCTCGGTCAAGGCGTCCTGGCCTCAGGCGGCCACGTACTTCTCCGTGACATCGGTCTCGGCCGGCCCGGAAAGGAGCCGGAACTCGTCGAAACGCATGAGAGGGTCGTCCCTCAGGTCCAGCTCGAGCTTGGTGCGATTCCGGAGCCGCTTCATGAGCCCGGGCTCTTCCTCCATCACGCGCAGCGCCACCTCGGGATGAACCCTGACCACGATCTGCTTCTCGGCCTTGGAAGCCGCGGCCCTTCGGAGGCTCCGCTCGATCCGGCGCACCACCGTCGCGGGGGTGTAGACACGCCCTGACCCGCCGCACGACGAGCATACGTGCGTCAGCGAGTTGAACAATGACGGGCGCACCCGCTGCCGCGTCATCTCTACCAGGCCCAACCCCGAGATCTCGAAGGTCTTGGTGCGCGCCCGGTCCCGACCCAGGTGGGTCCGCAGCTCCTGCAAGACTTTGTCACGGTGCGCCTGGGACTCCATGTCGATGAAGTCCACCACGACGATCCCGCCAACGTCCCGGAGTCGCAGCTGCTTGGCGATCTCCCTGGCGGCGTCGAGGTTGGTCCGGAGGATGGTCTCCTCCGGATCCTTCTTCCCCTTCCCCGTGAACTTCCCGGTGTTGACGTCGATGGAGACCAGAGCTTCGGTGGGCTCGATGACGACGTGTCCACCGGACTTCAGCGTGACCTTGCTGTGGAAGGCCTGCTGGATCTCCTCCTCGATGTCGTACTCGTCGAAGAGGGGCACCGGACCCTCGTGGAGGTGCACCCGGTCCAACAGATCCGGATCCACCGTCTTCACGTACTCCACCACCTCGTTGTAGATGGCCTTGGAGTCGATCCTGAGCGCCTCGAACTTGTCGCTGAACAGGTCCCGGATCACCCCGCTGATGAGCTTGGCGTCCTGGTGGACCGCGGAGGGCGGCTTCTGGGAGCGGGCTCGATTCTGGATCTTCTGCCAGCGTCCGTGCAGGCGATCGAACTCCCGCTTGAGCACCTCCTGGGTGACTTCCTCGCTCACCGTGCGAACGATGATGCCACCGGCGTTCTCGGGAAGCATGTCCCGCGCCATCTTGCGCAGCTTCGCGCGCTGGTCGCGCCCCTCGATCTTCCGACTCACGCCGACGTGCGAGGAGAACGGCATGTAGACGAGGAAGCGCCCTGGCAACGAGACCTGCGCGGTGAGTCGAGGACCCTTCGTCCCGATGGGCTCCTTGGTCACCTGGACCAGGATCTGCTGTCCCTTCTGCAGATTCTCCTGGATGGGCGGATACTTCCGGTTCCTTCGTCCCCGGCCCCGGCCGTTTCCATTGCCGTTCTCGTCGTCGTCCTCGTCCTCGTCGTAATTGAGGTCCGAGACATGGAGAAAACCCGCCTTCTCCGTCCCGATATCGACGAACGCGGCCTGGATGCCGGGAAGGACCGCTTCGACGCGCCCAAGAAAGATGTCGCCGACCACCCGATTCTGGTCGGGGCGGTCGAACATGATCTCCACCAACTGGTTGTCTTCGAGCAACGCCACCCACGACTCCTCGGGTGTCGCGCTCACGAGGATTTCTCTCCTCAAACTCGAGCTCCGATGTTGTGCCTGGCCATTCGCTTACCCTCGGCGATGCTCCACACGTCCCTGATCCGCCGACCACCGGATGTGGACGGGCCGATCAGGCGACCGCGAAGCCCTCGACGCATTCGGGTCGGCGGCGCCGCGTCTTCCCATGGCCTCGGGACGGGACGCGACATCGCCACGCGACGCGACCTCTAGGCTGTGACTCCGGCCCGTTCGCGGGCCGGCGTGTGCTGTGACTGGAGTGGATCGGCCAGGACCTCCGCCAGAACGTGACGGGCGATCACCAGCTTCTGCACCTCGCTCGTACCCTCGCCGATCTCGCAGATCTTGGCGTCACGCATCATGCGCTCCACCGGGTAGTCGCTGGTGTATCCGGCCCCACCCATCACCTGGATGGCGCCGAGGGTCGCGCGCATGGCCAGCTCCGAGCAGTAGAGCTTGGCCATGGCCGCCTCCTTCGAGAACGGCGCGCCCTGATCCTTGAGCCACGCCGCGTGATACGTCAGATGCTTGCCGGCCTCGATCTCGGTGGCGAGATCGGAGAGCCTGAACTGTACCTGCTGAAAATCCCAGACCTTCTTGCCGAACTGCTCACGCTCGCTCACGTACCGCACCGCCGACTCGAACGCGCCCTCGGCGAGTCCAAGCGACAGCGCGGCGACACCGATGCGACCAGCGTCGAGCGTCTTCATGAAGTTGATGAAGCCCATCCCCTCCTGCCCCAGCCGCTGACCCTCGGGGACGTACACGTCCTCGAGGAGCAACTCGCGGGTGTCGGAGGCGCGCCAGCCCAGCTTGTCTTCCTTCTCACCGGCGGTGAGGCCGTCGCTGAACGGCAGGCTGCCGTCGTGCCCGAATCCGATGCGGCGGGCTTCGTCCAGGTCGACGGTCGGCTTGCACGCGATGAAGCTGGAGATGCCGCGAGCGCCCGCGTCGGGATCCGTGACCGCCGTGACCACGAAGATCTCACCCACGCCGGCGTGGGTGATGAAGATCTTCGAGCCGTTGATGCGGTATCCGTCCCCTTCCCTCACGGCGCGGGTCCGGGTCCCGGAGGCGTCGGATCCGGCGCCCGGCTCCGTGAGGCCGAATCCGCCCAGGACCTTGCCGCTGGCCAGGGGGGGAATGAAGCGCTCTTTCTGCTCGTCGGTGCCGAAAGCGAGAATGGGCGACAGGCCCAGGGTGGTATGCGCCGATACGGTGATGGAGTGGCTGGCGTCGAACTTGGCCAGCTCCTCGACCACCAGGATGTAGCTGAGATAGTCCCGGCCCATGCCGCCCAACTCGCGGGGCACCGGGACGCCGAGGAGGCCCAACTCACCCATGGCCTTCACGTTCTCCCACGGGAAGGTGCAGGCTTCGTCGAGGTCCTTCGCAACCGGTGCGATGGCCTCGCGGGCGAAGTCCGCCACCCGGTCCCTGAGCTTCACGTGCTCCTCGGTCAGATATCGATCCATGGTATGTCAGGCTGCTCGAATTCGAATGGAAAGGGTTTTCTGGCAGCGGTCACACCGCCCGCAGGGGTCCGCCGCACGCTCTCCAAAGTAACGCAGGAGGGCCCTTCGGCGGCAGCCGCGGGTTCTGGCGAACCTCTCCACCGCCCGCACCTTGGCGAGAACGGCGCGTCTTCGCGCGAGGAGCGGAGCCGGATTCAGTCGATGCTCCACGTACCGCCAGCGTCGTTGAGACCCTTCGGGCAACCCGTCGGTTCCCGCGACACCTCCGGTGAGCGGCGAAGGCACCACGGCGCCGAGGCGCTCGAGCGCCTGCATGAGCGGCTCTGGATCTTGGCGCCCGGCCACCGCCTCCCCGGTCAGGTCGACGGGCGCGCCACGCCGTCGGAGGCGTCCGAGTCGGTGCAGCGCGGAAACGAGGGCCCACCGGTCCGGGTGGGCGTCCGACGCCATCCGCCGTACCCAACGGAGATCCGATGGCGCGCAGAAGGCCACGCAGGTCGATGGGTCACCGTCGCGGCCGGCCCGACCCGCTTCCTGATAGTAGGCCTCCAGGGTAGACGGCAGCGACACGTGCGCGACCGTCCGCACGTCCGGCTTGTCGATGCCCATGCCGAAGGCGTTGGTGGCGACCACCACGCGGGCCCGATCGTCCATGAAGGCGGACTGGACGGCCGTCCGTGCGTCGCCCGACAGCCCGGCGTGGTACGCCTGAGCCGCCAGCCCGAATCCGGCCAGACGATCCCTCACCGCCTCCACGGCCCCCCGCGTGGGCGCGTACACGATGGCCGGCCCCGGGCGCTCACGCAGGAGCCGGTGGAGGGCACGCATGCGCCCCGTCGCGCCCTCCACCCGGGCCACCACCCAGGACAGATTGGGGCGGTCGAAGGAGCGAACCACCACCAGCGGCGATTCGAGGCCGAGGCTCTCGACGATGTCCGCCCGCACCTCGGGCGTCGCCGTGGCCGTGAGTGCCAGAATGGGACATCGGATCATGTCCCTCAGTCGCCCGATACGGCGGTAGGACGGCCGAAACTCGTGTCCCCACTCGCTGATACAGTGTGCTTCGTCCACGGCGAGGAGCCGCACGTCGAGGTCGGAGAGCGCATGCCTGAACGCAGAGATCTCGAGGCGCTCCGGGGCGACGAAGAGGATGTCCAGTCGTGCTTCACGAGCCGCCCGTAGCACCGCCCGCTTCTCCGCCGCGGACAGGGCCGCGCTCAGGTAGGCCGAGCGTAGCCCCACCCCCGTGGCCCGTCGAACCTGATCCTGCATGAGCGAGACCAGAGGCGTGACCACCAGGCACAGCCCCTCGGACGCCAGGGCGGGGACCTGGTAGCACACGCTCTTCCCCCCTCCGGTGGGGAGCACGCCCAGGGCGTCTCGGCCCGACATGGCGGCACGCACCAGCGCTTCCTGCCCCGGCCTGAATCCGGGATAGCCGAAATGGCGCCTCAGGAGCGCCCGGGGATCCTCCGCCATGGGGCAAGCTGGCCCCTGGCGCGGGGCCCGGCGATGGTCATTCGAGACAGCCTGGGGAACGGCGTCCCGGCGTCACTCCGGCCCTGGTGAATCTCCGTCCGGCTCCGTGTCCCGCTCGCGGCCGCCCGGAAGGAATCGGAGGAGCATCCCCGTGACCAGCACACCGATGGCGGCCCAGGTCATCCATAGCTGATCGGTGGCCATGCCCACCACGGCCAGCACCGCGCCGAGGGTGAAGAGCCGGACCTTCCACTCCAGAAATCGACCCGCACGCCGCGATCGGTCGAAGAACACCCGCGCCCCCGCGGCTCAGCGAGAGGAGCGCTCGAGGAAGCGCCGGACGCCCGTCCTGCACTCGTCCGACATCCTGGCCTCCACGTTCACCTGGGCGCCTCGCTCGATGCCATCGTCGAAGGAGAGGCCGTCCAGGTCGTACAGGAGCCGCTTGGTGAGCGTCACCGCTCCGGGAGGTCGCTTGGCCAGCCCCTCGAGGTAGCCTCGGGCCTCGGCCTGGAAGGTGTCGGCCGGGAAGACATGGGTCACCAGACCCAGGCGCTCGGCCTCGGCGGCGCCCACCCGCGCTCCGTTGACCACCAGGTCGAAGGCCTTCCCCTCCACCACCTTGCGGCGGAGAATGGCCATGACCATGGCGGGCACGAAGCCCAGGTGGACCTCGGGATACCCGAACTCGGCCCCTTCCTCGGCCAGGACGACGTCACACGCCGAGGCCAGACCACATCCTCCGGCCAAGGCCCGCCCCCGCACCACGGCCACCACCGGACAACGAAGCCCTCGCATCCTCTTGAACAGGTCGCCCAGCGACCGGGCATCCTCGAGATTCTCCTCCGAGGACAGCGTGGCGATGCGCTCGAGCTCCGCCAGGTCCGCTCCGGAGCAGAAGTCCTTTCCTTCCCCGGCGATGGCCACCACCCGCACCGACGCGTCGGCTTCCGCCCGGTCCAGCGCATCCTTCAGCGCCGACACCAGCTCACCGTTGAGCGCGTTCCGCTTGTCCGGGCGGTTCAGCGTCAGGGTCGCGACGCCGCCCTCGACTTCGTAGCGCAGGACCTGCTCGCTCACACGTACGCCCCGGCCTTCGGACTCCAACCCTCCGGCACCCGTCCACGCCCCTTCACCGCCTCCGCGACCGCGTCGGGGACGTCGATCTCCATGCGCAGCAAGGCGGTGCTGAACACCTTCCCCTGGGCGTCGTTCATGAGGGACATGGTCCCGCCGCCGCCCAGCGCTCCGTGGAGCAGGAAGTTGAGCGCGTGGAGGTTGGGAAGCTCGAATCGCTGCACTTCACCTTTCACCATGGAGCCGAAGAACGCCTTCACGCGCTCCGGCGTCACCTGCTCCACGAGAAGCGGGTAGTGCTCGGCGTCGTAGGCGATGATCCCCACGTTGGCGGTATCGCCCTTGTCTCCCGAGCGTGCGTGCGCCAGGTCAACCAGCTGGATGCGGCTCATACGTCCTTCACCTCCACCTTCAGGTGCGGCTGAACGGCCTCTTTCCGGATCAACGCCGGCCAGTAGGCCATGATCTGCTGAGCCCGCGGGCGTCCTCCCGCGAACCCGGTGACCGACGGAGGACCGGTGAGGACCAGGGGGGCGATCTCCCTGGTGAACCGCTCCACCGCGGCGCGGTCGGACGACCGGACGCCCACGCGTAGCTGAACCTCGGGCAGGTCCGCCGGCGGCTCTCCGACCAGGGCGCCGTGGGTGGAGTCCCAACCCACGAGCTCGGTCCGCACCTCGTCGAACTCCAGCCCCAGACGATCCAGCCGCTCCCGGAGGATCTTGGCGGCGCCTCGGGCCTTGGCCGCCGCGTCCGGCCAGGAATAGGTGAGCGTTCCCGTCGCCTTCCAACCCGAGGCGTACGCGATGGACACCTTCAGGAACTCGGTGGCGGCGCGTCCCTTCACGCCGTGCACCCGCACCCTGTTCGGACCCACCTCGTCCAGTTGGATCGTCGTGAAGTCGGCCACCACGTCGGGCGTAATGTACTCGGACGGATCCCCCATCTCGTAGAGGATCTGCTCCGCCACGGAGGAGCGGGTCACCCGTCCCCCCGTCCCGTCGTGCTTGGTCACCACGAAGGTGCCGTCGGGTGATGCCTCGACGATGGGGAATCCCAGCTCCGACATCCCCTGGATCTCCCACCAGTCGATGAGGCAGTTCCCGCCGGTGCACTGGGCCCCGCACTCGTTGATGTGCCCGGCGATGACGCCGGCGGCGATGCGGTCCCAGTCGTCGGGCGCCCAGCCGAACTCGTGCATGAGCGGCGCGTAGGTCAGCGCCGTGTCGGTGCTCCGGCCGGTGACGATGACGTCGGCGTCCTTGCGCAGCGCCTCCACGATGGGCGCGGCACCGATGTACGCGTTGGCGCTCTGCACCTGGTCTCGGATGGTGGAGAGGGGCTCACCCGTCTCCATGTTCCTGAGCTCGTGCCCCGACTCCAGCAGCTCGTCGAGCCGATCCATGAGATCGTCGCCGATCACCAATCCGACCTTGGCCTTCCCCCCTACCCCCGCGGCACGGCCCGCTTCCACCAGCGCGTCCGCGCATCCGTGGGGATTCACGCCGCCCGCGTTGGTCACCACGCGCACGCCCTTCTCGATGCAGGCCGGGAAGATGCGCTCCATCAGCTCGACGAAGTCGCGAGCGTAGCCCGCGGAAGGATCCCTACTCCGCTGCTTCTGCATGATGGACATGGTCACCTCGGCCAGATAATCCAGCATGAGGTAGTCGATGGGGCCGCGCTCTACCTGGCGGACGGGGGCTTCCTGCTCGTCGCCCCAGAATCCCTGTCCGCTGGCGACGCGCACCGTGCGCGTGGAGTCGGTCATGAACCCTCCGGTATGTGGAACGCCCCGACATGGGGGCCGTCGTTGTTGAGTGAGGCTCTCAGGAGGAGGCCCAGCGCAGGCCGGAGCTCCTCGGGCAGCACGATCTCGTCCACGAAGCCGCGGGCGGCGGCGAAGCGGGCGTCGAGCTGCCGGTCGTACTCGGCACGGACTTCGTCCATGCGGGTGGTAAGGTCCTCGTCGGGGACCTTGCCCTCGGCCTTCAGCTTGTCCAGCTGCCCGCTGAAGAGGGCCATCACCGCGCTGGAGCCCTCCATCACGCCCATGCGCCCCGTGGGAAGCGACAGGATGAAGTCGGGGTCGAAGCCCTGGCCCGCCATGGCATAGTAGCCCGCGCCCGACGCGTGGTTGAGGGTCAGGACCAGCTTCGGGACGGTGGCCGTGGCCATGGCCTCCACGAACTGCGCGCCCGCCCTGATGATCCCCGAGTGCTCGGCGTCGGGGCCCACCATAAAGCCCGAGACGTCCTGCACGAACAGGATGGGCGTCCGGTGCTTATTCATCGTCTCGATGAAGTACGCCACCTTCCGCGCGCTCTCCGTGTAGACGATGCCACCGAAACGGGGGGCGCCCCCTGTCTGGGCTTTGAACATGCCGCGGGCGTTGGCGATGATCCCCACGGGAAGGCCGTCGATGAAGCCGGTCCCGCAGATCATCTCCTTCGCGTGCTCCGGCTGGAACTCGTCGAGCCCGTCGCCGTCCAGGATGCAGTCCAGCACCTCGTGCATGTCGTAGGGCTGGCGGTGGTCGTCCGGCATGAGGTCGTAGAGCTCCTGGACGAGCCGAGCGGGAGGCGTGGCCTCACGAGAACCCGGACCGTCTCCCGCGGGGAGCTCCTCCACCAGACGGCGCAGGCGGGCGATGCACGCCTGGTCGTTCTCGACCATGTAATGGGCCACCCCGCTGACCTCGGTGTGGACCCGAGCGCCCCCGAGCTCCTCCTGGCCGACGGTCTGGCCGGTGGCGCCCTTCACCAGGTTCGGACCCCCGAGGCCCATGAACGAAGTGCCGTCGACCATGAGGATCACGTCGGACAGCGCAGGCAGATAAGCCCCTCCGGCGATGCAGGGCCCCATGACCGCCGCCAGCTGCGGGATCTTCAGGTACCGCCGCATGATGGAGTTGTAGTAGAAGATCCGGGCGGCGCCGTACTGACCGGGGAAGACCCCACCCTGGTACGGGAGGTTCACACCCGCCGAGTCCACCAGGTAGATGATGGGGATGCGGCACCGCATGGCCACTTCCTGAGCCCGGAGAATCTTGGTGATGGTCTCGGGCCACCACGAGCCCGCCTTCACGGTGGCGTCGTTGGCCACCACGACGACCTCACGCCCTTCCACGCGACCGACTCCGGTGACGACGCCTGCGCCCGGCGCCTGGCCGTCGTACCGGTCGTGGGCCACGAGCATGCCCAGCTCCACCCACGGCTCGCCCTCGTCGAGCAGGAGGTCGATCCGCTCCCGCGCGGTGAGCTTGCCCTGATCATGCTGCCGGGCGATCCGCTTCGCGCCCCCACCCTGGCGTAGGGTCTCACGGAGCTCGCGCAGCTCGGCGGCGAGCTCGCCCAGCCGCCCTGCGGTCTTCCCCTCCTGCTTGGCCTCTTCGGGCATCACGCCACCTCGCGCTCGGCAAACCAGGAACGGATGTAGTCGATGGCCGCGGTGGTGGGCGTCCCCGGGCCGAACAGCTTCCCGATGCCTCGGGCCTCCAAGTCCTCCATGTCCTCCTCGGGGATGATCCCGCCACCGGTCAGGAGCAGACCTTCGGCCCCCGCTTCCTCGAGGAGCTCCTTCACCCGGGGGAAGAGCGTCATGTGCGCTCCGGAGAGGACGGACATGGCCACCACGTCCACGTCTTCCTGGACGGCCGCGGCCACGATCATCTCCGGGGTCTGATGCAGGCCGGTGTAGATCACCTCGAATCCGGCGTCACGAAAGGCGCTGGCGATGACCTTGGCGCCCCGGTCGTGGCCGTCCAGCCCCGGCTTGGCCACGAGCACTCGGATCTTCCGATCGGTGTTTGACATCGGGCACTTCCCCGTGTTCTTGAAGGGTGTCGAAGAACGGGGTGGGGCGCCTCCAAGAGGGCCGCGCCTCCTCTTCGACAGCGTTTGTGGAAGGAGTCGGGATACAGCCTGAAAAGATAGGGAAAGGGACACCTCGCGGGAATTCGAGGCGCCATGCGGCGAATCCGCCGGAGGCCCTACCAGACCCTCAGTCGGAACGACAGCATGCGACCCGGCTGGGGAAGCCCGCACTGGTCGAAGACCGCCGCGTCTCCCACGTTGGCCACCGCCACGGACAGCTCGGCCCGCCCGAAGCCACCGGCTCCGGGAAGGGCGAACGATCGGCGTGCCCCCAGGTCCAATCTGGGATCGGTCTCGAAGGAGTCCAGCCCTCCCACTTCGGGATTCTGGCAGAGCTGGCTCCCCACGAAGGAGACGTCACCCGTGCCCACCACGTCCAGGAAGAGCTCCCGCTGCACCCCCAGGCTCGCCGTGACCGCGGGCTCGTACTCCAGCGCCACCCTGCGGCCCTCCGGGTCACGACCGGAGACGTCCTGAAGCGTGAGGTCGCCGGT
>CAYGKI010000067.1:0-462 GCA_964350235.1 uncultured Gemmatimonadaceae bacterium
GACCCGTGGTGGGCGCCTTCCTCGCCATCTTCCGGAAGCGCGCGCGTGCCGAAGCCGGGCTCTACCTGCAGCTGGGTGCGGTCTTCGTGCTGGCGTTCACCCTCGTCGATCTGGTCCAGGCCATGGCGGAGACGGGAGGAGGAGTCCGGTCCACGCTCCGGGCCCTCGTCGGCGACATGGGTTGGACGTTCGTCATCATCTACGCCTTCGCTTCCCCCATCGGCGCCACCCTGACGACCCACGTGCTCCTGGACCGCTCGGACAGGACGCTATGGGCGCTGAGCGCCATCACCGTGGTGGCCCTCGTCCTGGGGCTGGCGGCCTGACCCCGCGTCGGCGGACGGGGGCAACCCCAGGTGCTCGGGCGCCGGCCATCTCGTCGGACAAGATGCCCAGGTTCAAGGGAAGCATGCGCTCGGCGGCATCGAGTCCGTGCCGCCGGGCGACGTCGCGGATGATCTC
>CAYGKI010000067.1:472-11753 GCA_964350235.1 uncultured Gemmatimonadaceae bacterium
CCAGGTCCGCCGGCGCCATGGCGGTGACCTCGTCCCTGGAGCGTCCGGCGCGGACCGCCTCACCCACCATCTCCTGCAGGCGCTCGAAGTAGGTCTTCTGAGCGGCGAGCCCGGTCCGGTCGGTGAGCTCGCCGTGTCCGGGTATCACCACCGTGTTTCCGTCACAGAGCGCGAGCATGGCGTCCACGCACCGGATCCATCCCGCGGGCGTCGCGCCGGACGAGGCGTCCACGAACGGGTGACGACCGTGGAAGAGCAGGTCGCCGCAGTGCAGCACGTTCTCCCGGGGGAGGAACACGAAGGCGTCACCGTCCGTGTGGCCGCGGCTGGCCCAGCGCAGCTCCACCGGCAGGCCGTCCACCATCAGCTCGCGCTCGGAGTCGAACGTCTCCGTGGGCGCGAACGATGCCACCGACAGGTCGTCGATGGCGGCCAGGGTGGCCTCCACGTCCGCGATCGCCTCGGCGGTACCGCCCTGCTCCCGGAGCTGGGCCAGCGTGCGAGGAAGGACCTCCCGAGCGCGCCCGAGGTTGCCCTCCGCCGTGGCCACGATGCGGGGCCGAGCATTGGCGTGCGCCACCCGGACCAGGTCCGTGAAGCCGTCGTTTCCGCCGGAGTGATCTCCGTGATGGTGCGTGTTCACGAAGTGGGTGACCGCGGTTCCGTGGGCCTCTGCCTCCCGTCGCAGAATGCGCCCCAGCCCGAAGTTCTTGCCGTCGCTCTGGAGCGCTCCCCTGTCCGCCCGGTACAGGAGCGTGTTCCCGCCGCCTCCCACGGCTACCCGGACGCGATCGCTCACACGCCGCCAGTCGAAGTACGTGGACTGGGCCAGGGGCCGGATCCCGGCGGCAGCCCGGACGGACGCGGGAAGGGCCAGGCCGGCGGCGACGCCGGCCACGATCTGGGCGAACTCACGGCGGGACAGGGTCATGTCGATCCCCGGGAAGGAGTCTGGTCGTGCGCGTGGACAGGCCTGCAATCTCTGGATCCGGGCGGGGGTTGGCCAGAGCACGTGCGGGGCAGCGGGTCCGCTGGACGGGTGGACGGGCGCGGCGCATCATCCATGGACCCCTCACCCAGGAGACCCCATGCGCCCTTCGGCCCTCGCACTCGCGCTCGCAGTCCCCGGCCTCGTGTCGTGCGGATGGGTGGACGAGCAGCGCCAGGAAGCCGCAGAGGCGGCCCGGACGGAGACCCTGGCCGAGGTGGAGCGCATGCTGGCGGCGGCCGTGGGGGAGGCCGACCGCACGGCGGACGCCGCGGACCGCATCCTCAGCCCCATGCCGGTCATGACGCCGGCCGAGGAGGCGGAGCTCCGGCGCTACCTGAATGCCTCCCACGTGGCGGCGGCCCAGCGGAACGGCGTGAGGGCATGGGATGAGGAGGCCGTGGACAGCCTGGTGCAGGCCGGAAGCCTGGTGCTCCTGGCGGACAGCACCCGGTACTGGATCGTCCGGCCGGGGACCACGCCCACCTACGTGGTCCCCCAGCTCCCCGTCCTCCTGGAGACCCTGGGCGCGCGGTTCCAGGAGCGGCTGGCCGCGCTGGACCTCCCCCCCTACCGCATCGAGGTGACCAGCGCGCTCCGCACGGCGGAGCGGCAGGCGCGTCTCAGGCGGTCCAACGCCAACGCCGCCGCGGGAGCGAGCTCCCACGAGTTCGGCACCACGGTGGACGTGTCCTACGCCGCGTTCGCGCCGCCTCTGGACACACCGGACATCCTGCCCGCCGACGCGCCGGAGGCCTTTCGCCCCCACCTGGAGCGCCTGGCGGATCTGGCGTTGGAGTCCGTGTCGGCGAGGAAGTCGCGTGAGCTGGGGAAGATCTTCAGCGACGTGCTCACGGAGGCACAGGCCGAGGGGTTGGCCCTGGTGATCTACGAGAGGCAGCAGACGGTGTATCACCTGACCGTGGGTGACCGTATGAGGGCGGAGGTGCTGGCGGACGGCTGACCCCGACCCTCGCGGCCACGGTCCGAGACACACGAAGCCCCGCGGCCGCCGAAGCGACCGCGGGGCTCCAGGGCCCGGCCCGGGGTGACCCGGGCCGGAGACCGACACGCTGCGGGAGCTACCGCTGACTCACCAACCGCGTGAGCTGCTGCAGGGCCGCCTGCACCTCGTCCATCTCGGCCCGGAGCTCCTCGTACCGCTTGAGCGCCTCGTTGCCGGGGTGCTGGTCCGCCCGGCTCGTGGCCCCGTACAGGTAGTTGATCTGGTCGACGAGCATGGGCGGCGGATACACGGTGATCTCCTCCGGCGGGAGGAGCAGCCGCTTCACCGTCTCGATGCGCTCCTCGATCTCCTCCGAGTTGTCGCGCTGCTCGAGCATCTCGATGGCCTCGAGCGCGTTCTGACCGTCGGCGACCAGGTCCCGCACACGCATGTTGTGCTCGAACTGGAGCCGCAGATCCGCCACCGACGTCCCGTCGAGCTCCACGCGCGGATCGATGCGCAGATCCAGGCGGGCCTCCTGGGTTCCGGAGGGGCCGCTCAGCCGGACGGTGTACGTGCCCGGCACGGCCATTGGCCCACGACCCCGACCGTTGGGTCCCGGGTACCTGAGGTCCCAGATGAAGCGGTTGAGTCCCGGCTCCGTGGGGAGGGCGCCACCACCCGACGCCGTGCTCCTGAACGTCCGCACCGTCCCACCGGTGCCGTCCAGGATCTCCAACGTGAGCTCTCCGCCCATGTCGCCCACCCAATAGTCCAGGGCGGCTCCAGGTGGCGGGAACTCGGGGTCCGCCGGACCGTTGCCCCCGGTGCTGTAGCGCATCCGATACGCCTCCCGGGGCTGGAACAGGTGCGCGCTCGCCGTCTCGATGTCGGCGTCGTACTGGTGGAGCGGCGTGAGGTTGTCGAGAACGTAGAAGCCCCGGCCCATGGTGGAGATGACCAGGTCCTTGCGGTACACCTGGATTCCGGTGACGGGCGTCACCGGCAGATCGAGCTGGAAGGGCGCCCAGCTCGAGCCGTCATCGAAGGACACGAACATGCCCCGCTCGGTGCCCAGGTAGAGGAGCCCCTCGCGGTCCGGGTCCTCGGCGATGACCCGGGTGGGGTTGTCCGCCTCGACGCCGTTGTTCCCCGGCGTGAGGTGGGTCCACGTCGCCCCGTAGTCCTCGGTCTTGTAGAGGTACGGCCGCCAGTCGTCCAGGAGATAGCGGTATCCGGCCACGTACGCCTTTCCGGCCTGGTGCGGCGACACGAACACGTCGTTGATCCGGCCCTCCGGAGGCATGCCGGGAGGCGTGACGTCGGTCCAAGTCGCGCCACCGTCCCGGGTGACGTGGACGGGTCCGTCGTTGGCGCCCGCCCAGATCTCGTCGCGGGAGTGAGGCGACGCGGCGATGGAGTAGAGCGTGGCGTAATGCTCCTCGCCGGTGATGTCCCGGTTGATGGGGGCGCCGGAGATCACCTGCCGGTCGGGGATGAACGCGGTGAGGTCCGGACTGATGGTCTCCCAGGTCCGCCCGCCGTCGGTGGTCCGGTGCACGAACTGCGAGCCATGGAACACCAGGTTCGGGTCGAAGGGCGACACCTCGATGGGAACCGTCCGCTGGAACCGGTATTCGAGCTCGGCAGGGTTGGTGCCGTACATGTTGGCCGCGCCCACGTAGTACTGCTTCTCCTGGCCCGTGAGCTCGCTGTAGCGGCCGAAGCGGCCCTTGCAGTTGGAGTAGACCACCAGCGGCTCGATGTTGGGCCGCGGCACCGCCGGGCCGGTCTCGCAGCCACCGATCTCCCGCCACCAGGACTGATGCCCCGACAGGTCCGCTTCCGACGGCGGCAGGCTCGGCACGGCGATGGTGGTGTTGTCCTGCTGTCCGGCATACACCCAGTAGGGGAAGCGCGAGTCCACGTCCACCTGGTACAGCTCGGCCGTGGGCTGGTTGAGGACGGTGGACCAGGTCTCACCGCCGTCCAGGGTGACGTTGGCGCCACCGTCGTTCCCCTGCACCTGGATCATGGGGTTCTCGGGATTGATCCAGAGGTCGTGGTTGTCGGCATGGGGGGTGTTCCGCCGCTCCCACGTGAATCCGCCGTCCGTGGACCTGAAATAGGCGACGTTCCCGATGTACAGCACGTCGGGGTCCTGCGGATCGACGTGGATGTTGGTGAAGTAGAACGGCCGGCTGATGAGGCTCTGCTGATTGCTCGTCTGCCGCCACGTGGCGCCACCGTCGTCGGAGCGGTACACGCCGCGCTCCTCGTCGGGGGCTTCCACCAGGGCGTAGACCCGCTGTGGGGCAGCGTCGGAGATGGTGAGGTCGATCTTCCCGATGAGCCCGGACGGAAGCCCATCGGTGAGCTTGTCCCAGGTCTCGCCGCCGTCGGTGGACTTGTAGATCCCACCTCCGCCCGAAGCCTGCATGCCGCTGATGATGGACCACGGCTTCCGCTCGCTGCGCCAGGTCGATGCATACAGCACATCGGGGTTGCCCGGCTCCATGACCACGCCGTACACGCCCACGCTGTCGGCGATCTGGAGGGTGGCCCGCCAGGTCTCACCCCCGTCGGTGGTCTTGTACAGGCCGCGCTCGGGATTGGGGCCGAAGGGATTGCCGATGGCCCCCACCCAGACGATGTCCGGGTTGTCCGGGTGGACCACCATGCGGCCGATCTGCCCCGCGTTCTCGAGGCCGATGTGCCGCCAGCTCTCACCGGCGTCCTCGGACTTGTACATCCCGTTGCCGCGGATGATGTTCGAGCGGATGCCGTCCGAGCCCATCCCCACGTAGAGGATGTCCGGGTCCGACGGCGCCACCCGAATCGCTCCCACGGCCGGGCTCTCCCGGAGGTAGTCGTCGGAGATGTTGTGCCAGTTCTGGCCGCGATCCGTGGTCTTCCAGATCCCGCCGCCCGTGCTTCCCATGTAGAAGGTGGAAGGGTGGGCGGGATGCCCGGCCACCGCCGTGACACGTCCCCCCCGGCTGGGGCCGATGGAACGGTAGCTCAGGCCGCCCAGGTCTCCCTGGTCCACCAGCGCCGCGGCCCCGCGGGCCGCCGCGAGTTGCCCCCCTTCCTGTCCGGTCGCGGCGTTCGGAGCGAGGGCTCCCGCGATGAGCAGGAAGGAAGAAGCGACGAGGCCACGCACCGCGACTGCGGCGGGCCTTGGCAGATGAGTATTCATACGGCTCCGAACTGTGAATGCGTCGTGGACGAACGGTGAGACTATACTGATCGTCGGACAGGCGAACGACAACGGGGCCCCCGTCCGGCGGCGGCGCGAAGGAGTCCCCGCCTTGCCGGGACCGGAAGCAGGGACGACGACGAATCGGGAGCGAAGCATCACATGCGCGACACAGGGCCCCCAGCGGGATCACTCATAGGCTCGTCCGCCCCCCTGACCCCCGTAAGCCTCTCGGAGGTCATCGGAACCCTCTCCTACGCGCTGGATCTCACCGAGGGACAGCCCGAAGGCCACGGGATCCGGTGCTGCCTCATCGGCATGCGCATGGGGCGGGCGCTCGGGCTGAGCGACGAGCGGCTGTCCGAGCTCTACTACACCCTTCTCCTCAAGGACGCGGGATGTAGCGCCAACGCCTCCGAGACCGCGGCGCTGTTCGCCAGCGACGACCACGCCGTCAAGCGCAACTTGAAGACGGTGGACTGGACCCACTGGCTGGAGGCCTTCAAGTACGCCCTGCGGAACGCCGCCATGGACGGCTCGCTGGCGGACCGTATCCGCACCCTCATCGGCATCGGACGCGCCGGTGACCGGGGGGCCAACCACCTGGTCCGCGTCCGGTGCGAGCGTGGCGCCGACATCGCCAGGAAGATCGGCTTCCCCGAGGCCACTGCCGAAGGGATCCGCTCGCTGGACGAGCACTGGGACGGCGCGGGGAACCCCGACGGCCTTGAGAAGGACGCCATCCCGCTGTTCTCCCGGATCGCCCTCCTCGCCCAGACCCTGGACGTGTTCGTGGTGGCGGTGGGCCGCGAGGAAGCGCTGGAGGTCATGCGCCGTCGCGGGGGCACGTGGTTCGACCCCGAGCTGGTGGGCATCGTCACGTCATGGTCCACGGACGCGGATTGGTGGGCTCAGGTCTACGGTCCCGACCCCCTGCCCCACCTCCAGAGCGCCGAGCCCGAGGATCGCGTCGTCCGCGCCGACGCGGCTCGCATCGATCTCGTTGCCGAGGGCTTCGCCGACATCATCGACGCCAAGTCGCCGTTCACGTACCGGCACTCGGCGGGGGTCGCGGACTTCACCCGCGCCCTGGCTCGTCGCCTGGACTTCGGGGAGACGGAGGTGACCGGCCTCTACCGCGCGGGACTACTGCACGACATCGGTAAGCTGGCGGTCTCCAACCGGATTCTGGACAAGGACGGCCCCCTCGACGACCGGGAGCTCCGGATCGTCAGGACCCACCCCGTCTACACCTGGAACATCCTGGCGAGGGTGAGCCCCCTGGCGGGCATCGCGCGGACGGCCGCCGTGCATCACGAGCGCCTGGATGGGCGTGGGTACCCGTGGGCCCTGGAGGCCTCCGTGCTGGACCGGGGGGCCCGCATCCTGGCCGTCTCCGACGTCCTCGAAGCGCTCACCGCCGAGCGGCCGTATCGCGGCGCCATGCCGGCGGCGGACGCCCTCGCCATCATCCGTAAGGAGATGGCCCTGGGCCTGGACGGAGAGGTGCTGGACGCCACGGAAGAAGCGATCCGCGTGCGCGAGATCGTTCCGGCGGGTGACAAGCGGACGTCCGAGGGATCCAGCCCTTAGAGGCCGACGGGCTTCCTCGCCGCCGGTCGTCCCGAACCGGGCTCCCCGACCACCCGGCCATCCTCGTACACCACGGCGCCCCGGCGAATGGTCATGACCGGCCACCCGGTGAGGGTCCAGCCCTGGAAGGGCGTGTAGTCCGAGCGGGACGGGTCGTCGGACGCGTCGACCACGTGCTCGAGCTGGGGATCGAGGATCATGACGTCCCCGTACGATCCCTGGCGGATCACGCCACGCTCCGGGAACAGGCCGAACGCCCTGGCAGGCCCCGTGGACGTCACCTCCACGTAGCGCTCCCGGGAGATGCGCCCGGGGCGGACACCTTCCGAGTACAGCACCGGCCTGACGAAGCGGAGGTCGCTGACGCCTGGACGGAGCCGGGCGATGTTCAGCTCGGGATCCAGCTTCTGGGCCCGGGTCCACGGCGCGTGATCCGTGGCGAGCATGTCGATGCGGCCGTCCGCCAGCCCGTCCCACATGGCCTCCACGTCTCGAGCGGTGCGCAACGGGGGCTGCCCGATGTAGAGCGGACCCTCCGGGCCCCTGAGCCATTCCTCGGTGAAGTAGAGATAGAGCGGCCGGGTCTCGATGGTGACGGGCAGCCCTTCCGTGTCGGGGTTCCGGGCGGCGCGCAGGGCGCCCAGGGACGACAGATGGACCAGGTGCATGGGCGCGCCGGTGTGTCGGCACAGCGCCATGGCGTCCTGTGTGGCCGCCACCTCCGCGAGCTCCGGCCGGCTCTCGGCGAAGTGCGCCAGGGAGGTCCGTCCCTCCCGCTGCAGCCGCTGCAGGACCGAGGCGAGGATGGCTCCGTCCTCGCAGTGCATCAGCGTCACGACTCCGGCGTCCCGAGCGGCCTCCAGCACCTGGATGAGCGCCCCGCGGCTCGCACCGAAGTCGCCCCGGGTCATGAACACCTTGTGGCTGGTCTGCCCCCGCTCGGCCAGCCCGGGCATCATGGCGGCGAACTCCGGTGTGGGCGGCCAGCTCGAGGCATGGAAGAAGACGTCCCCGATGGCGCTCCTGGGGACTTCGGCCAACCATCGATCCATGGCCTCCAGCGCGTTCTCGTCTCCCTCGGCGTAGGCGAACGTGCCCACCGTGGTGATTCCACCGGCCAGCGCGGCCGCGGTGCCGGTCGTCAGGTCGTCGACGAAGCTGCCCTGGAGATGTGCGTGAGGGTCGATGCCCCCCGGCATCACCAGGTGTCCCGAGGCCTCGATGACCCGCGCGTCGCGTCCCGGCTGGAGCCCCGGGCCGATCTCGGTGACCCGCTCCCCGACGATGCGCACGTCGGCCGACACGGACCCGTCGAAGTTCACGACGGTTCCGCCCCGGATGAGCAGCTCGGGCGCCGGCTGCGGTTCCCAAGGCGTCCGACCCAGGAGGGGGCGAACGCCGGCGGCGATTCCCGCCGCCGTGAGGGCGGTGGTCCGTATGGCTTCACGCCGGTTCATCGATCTCCTCCTTCGGGTCCGTCCAGGGGGGGTGACTGGATGTCGCTCTCCATGGGCTCGAGCCGCACGATGGGGGACAGCGCCCCCCGGCCCAGCCCCTCCAGGGCCAGGTAGACCAGCCCGTCGGGGCCGGTCCTCACGTCGCGGATCCGCCCGAGGGCGCCGGCGAGCAGCTTCTCCTCTCCCAGCGCCCGTCCGGCGCCCAGGGTGACCCGGGCCAGCTGCTCACCGACCATCCCACCGGCCAGCGCGTTCCCCCGCCACCAGGGGAATCGGTCGCCCCGATACAGGGTCAGCCCCGATGTGCCGATGGAGGGGACCCACACGAAGTCCGGCGAGATCATGCCGGGGCGCTCGGTCTCGTCGGTGATGACGCGACCGTCGTAGTGGATCCCGTACGTGAGGACCGGCCAACCGTAGTTTCCGGCCCGCACCACGCGATTGAGCTCGTCGCCACCACGGGGTCCGTGGTCCGTGATCCACAGCTCCCCAGTCGCCGGGTCCACGGCGAAGCCCTGGGGGTTCCGGTTCCCGTACGTCCAGATCTCCGGGCGGGCTCCGGGGCGACGCACGAAGGGGTTGTCCGCGGGCACGCGTCCGTCGTCGTGGAGACGCACGATCTTGCCGAGGTGATTGGAAAGGTCCTGCGCGGGGTGCCGAAAGCCCAGGTCGGGATCCACCTGCCGGTCTCCTATGGACACGTACAGGTACCCCTCGCCGTCGAAGACCATGCGGCCGGAGAAGTGGTTGTTGTTCGAGCCCCAGGCATCGGCCTCGAAGATCTCCTCCACGCCGACCATGGCGTCCCCTTCGAGCCGGCCCCGGACCACGGTGGTCGTCCCCTGGGACCCGTCGGCGTTGGGCTTCCCGTAGCTCAGGTACACCAGGCGGTTCTGCGCGAAGTCCGGGTGGGGCACCACGTCCATGAAGCCACCCTGCCCCGCCTCCCGGTAGACGGCGGGCAGCCCCCCCACCGCTCCGGGGACCAGCCGCCCGTTCCGGACGACGCGTAGCCGACCCGGGCGCTCGGTCACAAGCATGTCGCCACCGGGGAGCCAGGCCATGGACCACGGGTGATCCAGTCCCTCCACCACGGTCACCACCCTGAAGTGATGCCTGGCGGACTCGTGCATGGGGGCGTCGCCCGGCGAGGTGTCGGGCGTGCCCTGAGCGGCGACGCCCGCCGGAGACGCGGCTGCGAACGGCAGAGCGACCAGGGCGAGCACCAGGACAGTGGGCCTGACCACCGCGTGGGGGCTCGTTCGATGAGATGGTGTCCGGCGCGCCATGGGGGCTCCAACGGTTGGGGACCCTGCGTGTCGGGCCTCGCGGAACGTGTGCTGCATGTTGCGCCGCCCCCGCCCGAGGCACAAGCGACGTTGCGCCATTCCCAGGAGGCGGGCACCCTGTGCAGGTTCGCACGGTCCCGCCGACCCGCAGAAGGAGCGTCATCCATGGAAGCCATCGTCAACAAGCTGGTCCACGCCTTCGAGTCGGGACGCATCAGCCGACGCGATCTCGTGCGCAGGCTGGCCGCCGCGGCCCTCGCCGCGGGCGGCGTCGGCGCGGCGCGGCCGGGCGAGGCGAGGGCAGCGGCCCGCCCGTCCCTGGAGTCGTTCAGGACCCTCTCCCTGGATCACATCTCCTTCTCCGTGTCCGACTACGGCCGGAGCCGCGACTTCTACGCCGACCTCATGGGGTGGGACGTGGTGAGTGACGACGGCGAGCGGTCCGCCGAGCTCCAGATGGGCGACGTGGGGCGGATCATCATGCGAACCAGCCGAACGCCGTTCACCGGCACGCCCACCGCCGTGGTGGACCACATCGCCTGGCAGATCGCGGACTGGGACGCGGACGCCGTCGAGGCCGAGCTCGCGGCCCGGGGGATCGAGAACCTGGGGCGGGATCGGGGCCTGGGCCCGGGCGTCCCCGTGGATCCGGACTCGGAGGAGGGTCGACGCGGCTACGACAGCTTCATCTTCGTCGACCCCGACGGGTGGCGGGTGCAGGTGAGCAAGTGAGGCGACGCGACCCGTGGGTGTGAGCGCCATGAGGAGGTGCATCCCCGCAGCCGGCGTCCTGTGCGCCATGGCCATGGCGGCATCCGGGGCCGGGGCCCAGGTGACGAACGAAGGGGCGGCCATCCGACCGCAGGACGCCCGCTGGCCCGTGGATCCCGAGTCGGTCCCTCGCCCGACCCTGCGCGCCGTACGCGCCAACGGGCCCATCGTCGTGGACGGCGTGGTGGACGAGGCGGCCTGGGCCGCTGCGACGCCGGCAGGCGACTTCGTCCAGTCCAAGCCGCGAACCGGGTATCCCGCCTCCGAGCGCACCGAGGTCCGGGTCCTCTACGACGACGCGTACCTGTACATCGGCGCCGTCCTCTTCGACTCCGACCCCGACGCCCTCATCGCGCAGCACCTGGAGCAGGACTTCCTCAGCCTCAACGACGACGTCTTCGGCGTCTCGCTGGACCCGTTCCTGGACCGAAGGAACGCCTACTACTTCTTCATCAACCCCCTCGGAGCCATCCGCGACGGCCAGGCCTTCGACAACTCCCGGGCCAGCAATACGGAGTGGGAAGGCGTCATGGACGTCCGGACCTCCATCCACGACCAGGGCTGGTCGGTGGAGGTGCGCATCCCCTTCTCCACCCTCCGCTTCGATCCGAGCCGTAGCGAGCAGGTGTGGGGGCTCAACTTCCTCCGCCGCGTGAGGCGCCGGGGGGAGGACGCCCTGTGGGCCCCGGTGGCGCTCCGCACGCGCATCCACAAGATGGCCGAGGCAGGAACGTTGACCGGGCTCCAGGAGCTCCCTCGAAGCCGCAATCTGCAGATCACCCCGTACGCTCTGGGCGCCGACGTCGGAGGCTCGGAGGTGGCGGCCCGCGACCTGGGAACCTCCTGGGACGGGGGCGTGGACGTGAAGTACGGCCTCACTCCTCGCCTCACCCTGGACGCCACCTGGCGCACCGACTTCTCCCAGGTGGAGGTGGACCAGGAGCAGGTGAACCTCACCCGGTTCTCTCTCTTCTTCCCCGAGAAGCGGGCGTTCTTCGTGGAGAACTCGGGCACCTATCAGTTCGGTGACCTCGCCGA
>CAYGKI010000068.1:0-1728 GCA_964350235.1 uncultured Gemmatimonadaceae bacterium
TTGGATTCTTCATGGCCTCTCGTCGCGCGGAGCGACAACGGGCCCTCGAGAAGCGACAAGCGCAGGACGAGGCCTCCCGCATCCTCTCGCAAGCACGGGAGGACGCCGCCCAGGCACGAAAGGACGGAGAGCTCGAGGGCAGGGAGACGAGCATCCGTCTGCGCGAGACCTGGGAGCAGGAGGAGGCACGGCGCCGGGAAGAGGTGGAGCGCGCGGAGCGGCGCGTCGACGAGCGGGCGGAGGGGTTGGATCGTCAGGCCGAGCGGTTGAGCTCCCGGGAGACGCACCTCGAGCAGCGCGTCGCCTCGGTGGAGCGTCAGGAACGCACCATCGCCGACCGCGTGGCCGAAGTGGAGGCCAAGGAGCGGGATGTGGGCGCCAAGCTGGAGCACGTTTCCGGCCTCACCGCCGAGGAAGCCCGGCGGGAGCTCAAGGAGAACCTCACCGAGGCAGCCAAGGCCGAGGCCGCGAACAGCGTCCGGGAGATCAAGGAGAGGGCGCAACGCGAAGCCGAGCGCGAAGCGCGGAAGATCGTGGCCCTCGCCATCCAACGGATGGCCGCGGACCTCACCGCCGAGACCACCGTGTCCGTGGTGCAGCTTCCGTCCGACGAGATGAAGGGACGGATCATCGGACGGGAAGGGCGGAACATCCGTGCGTTCGAGCAAGCGACGGGCGTGGACGTCATCATCGACGACACGCCCGAAGCCGTCGTCCTCTCCGCCTTCGATCCAGTGCGCAGGGAGGTGGCGCGGATCGCCCTGGACCGGCTGGTGGAGGACGGGCGCATCCATCCCGGTCGCATCGAGGAGATGGTGGAGAAGGCCCAGAAGGAAGTGGCCGAAGGCATGGTGGAGGCCGCCGAGGAAGTCCTCTACGAGCTCGGCGTCCACAACGTCCACCCGGAGATCGTGAAGACTCTCGGCCGACTCCGATTCCGGACCTCCTACGGCCAGAACCAGCTCCAGCACGCGCGGGAGGTGGCGCTGCTGGCCGGGAACATGGCGGCCGAGATGGGGCTGGACATCCAGGGGACCAAACGGGCGGCCATCCTCCACGACGTGGGCAAAGGGATGACCCACGAGCACGAGGGCACCCACGTGGAGCTGGGCTACCGGCTCTGCAAGAAGCACGGGGAGACGGACCTGGTGCTGAATGCCATCAAGGCACACCACGACGAGGAGCCGCACTTCTTCGCCGAGACCTTCCTGGTCACCGCAGCCGACGCCATCAGCGGCTCGCGGCCCGGTGCCCGCCGCGAGATGTTCGAAGGGTACGTCAAGCGCCTGGAGAAGCTGGAGGAGCTGGCCATGGAGGAGCCGGGCGTGGAACGCTGCTTCGCCATTCAGGCCGGTCGGGAGCTCCGCGTCATGGTGGAGCCGGATCAGGTCAGCGACGGGCAGATCGCCCAGATCTCCGAAGCCGTGGCCCGGCGCATCGAAGGGGAGCTGCAGTATCCCGGGCAGATCAAGGTGGTCGTGGTGCGTGAGACGCGAGCGGTCGACTTCGCGCGGTAGCCTTGCGACATTGTCGGACATCCGTGCTCGGTGGCCCATCCAGCCGCTCCGGGCGACCGGGCCCCCTTGTCCGAGATAGGTGAATGAGCGCTCAGATCATTTCCGGCACCGACATCGCGAAAGAGATCCGCGGAGAGCTCAAGGAGCGCGTCTCGCGCCTCAAGGAGGAGCAGGGGGTGACGCCGGGCCTGGCGACGGTGCTCGTCGGAGA
>CAYGKI010000068.1:1738-11664 GCA_964350235.1 uncultured Gemmatimonadaceae bacterium
CAGCGCGATCCCCCCGTCTCCGTACACCTCATCGAAGAGCACAACCAACGTCCCAAGATCGGTGGGTCGAGGTCGGTTCACTGTGGTCGCTCCTCGGCGCCACACGCCTGGCAACGGTCCTCGTCGGAGAGGACCCCGCCTCGCAGATGTACGTGGGGATGAAGAACCGGGCCGCCGGCGACATGGGCATCCACTCGCGGCAGCACACGCTCCCCGACGACACCTCCCAGGACGAGCTCCTCGGTCTGGTCCGGACGTTGAACGCCGATCCGCAGATCCACGGGATCCTGGTCCAGCTTCCGCTCCCCGACCACATCGACGAGGGGGCCGTCATCGAGACCATCGACCCCACCAAGGACGTGGACGGGTTCCACCCCATGAGCGTGGGACGGCTCGCCACCGACTCGGGGCAGTTCTTCCCGCCGTGCACCCCCCAGGGCGTGGTGGAGATGCTGGTGCGGAGCGGACACGATCCGTCGGGCAAGCACGTGGTCATCGTGGGGCGATCCAACATCGTCGGGCGCCCCCTGGCTTCCCTTCTCCTCCGCAAGGGAAGGGGCGGCAACGCCACGGTGACGGTGTGCCATTCGCGCACGGCGGACCTGGGCGCGGAGACACGCCGGGCGGACATCCTGGTGGTGGCCATGGGACGTCCCGAGATGATCACCGCCGACATGGTGCGGCCCGGGGCCGTGGTCATCGACGTGGGTACCAACCGCGTGGACGATCCCGGCTCCGAACGAGGCTACAGGGTCTGCGGTGACGTGTTGTTCGACGAGGTACGGGAGGTGGCGGAGGCCATCTCTCCCGTGCCGGGCGGCGTGGGTCCCATGACCATCACCATGCTCCTGGCCAACACGGTGGAATCCGCGGCCCGCGCGGCGGGCATGCGGAGCTGACCGACCTTTGCCCGACGACCTCAGCCTGGACCTCTTTCCCGACGCCCAGGACGACACGGCGCCTTCGGGACGCCCGAGCGGATCCAGGGAGGATCCGGCGGGGGAACGCGAGACCGAGCCCGTCCAGGAGGAGCGGCCCCGGCAGGCGGCCCAGCCACCGAAGGAGGCGGGACGTGAAGCCGACGGGCCGCGGGTCTGGTCCGTTTCCCAGGTCAACCGCGCCGTACGCGGCATGTTGGAGAGCAACGTGGAGCCCCTCTGGGTGGGCGGCGAGATCGGCGGCTGGACCCGGTCCAGGGCCGGTCACTGCTACTTCACGCTGAAGGACGATCGGGCCCAGATCCGGGCGGTCATGTTCCAACGCGAGGCCCAGGGTCTGCCGACGGATCCCGACGAGGGAATGCAGGTGCGGACCTTGGGACAGCTCACCCTGTACGAGGCCCGCGGCGAATATCAGCTGGTGGTCCGCCGCCTGGAGGCGGAGGGGACGGAAGGGCTGTGGCGGCTCGCCTTCGAGAAGCTGCGAAGCCGACTCGAGGCCGAAGGGCTCCTGGACGAGGCCCGGAAACGACGCCTGCCTCGCTACCCGGAGACCGTCGGCGTCGTGACCTCGCCGACGGGAGCCGCGCTGCGGGACATCATCTCGGTGCTCCGGCGCCGCGCTCCGTGGGCGCGGCTCCTGGTGAGCGGGACCCGGGTCCAGGGCGAAGGAGCCTCGGTGGAGATCGCCGAGGCGCTGGACCGCCTGGCCGCCACCGGGCTCTGCGAGGTCATTCTCGTGTCCCGAGGTGGTGGCTCCATCGAAGACCTGTGGGCCTTCAACGAGGAGCCGGTGGCCCGCGCGGTGGCGGCCTGCCCGGTTCCGGTGGTGTCGGCCGTGGGGCACGAGGTGGACGTCACCATCTGCGATCTCGTGGCCGACCTTCGCGCACCCACGCCGTCCGCAGGCGCCGAGGCCGTGGTGCCCGACGCGGCCGTGGTGCTGGAGGCCCTGCGGCGCACGCCGGAACGGCTTGCGAGGGGCCTCCGGGGCGTGGCCACCCGCCGCCGCGAGCGGATCGAGCATCGCCTGGAGCGGTTGGCCCGAGCCATGGAGCGGCGCCTCGGACCGGCCCGACAGTCTGTGGATCTCGCCAGCGCCGGGCTCGACCGGGGCGTCCGCGGGGTGCTGGATCGGCGACGTCGGGCCCTGGAGGGGGCCGCGGGACGGCTGGAGGCGCTCTCCCCGCTGGCCACGCTGGCCAGGGGGTACTCGGTGGCGCGGGACGGCCGGGGCAGGGTGCTCCGGTCGGTGGAGGACTTCGAGGTGAACGAGACCTTCGAAGTGACGGTGGGTGACGGAAGGGTCGTCGCCCGGACCATGGAGATCAGGAGGGAGCGGGAACCGAATGGGTGAGCCAGAGAAGAGTGCGGGACGGGAGGACGCCGAAGAGGTGGGCCTGGAGGCACGCATCAAGCGCTTGGAGGAGATCCTGACCCGGATGGAGTCGGACGACGGCTCCCTGGAAGAGGCCATGAAGCTCTTCGAGGAAGGGGTCGCCCACGTCCGGCGGGCCGAGCACATCCTCTCCGAGACCGAGCTCCGGGTGGAAGAGCTCCTCTCCGGGGACCGGACGGCGGCCATGGAGCTCGACGCGTCGTGAGAGACGCCCCGGCGTTCGACCTTCGGGGATACCTCGAGGCCGAGCGGAGCCGCGTGGAAGCGGCGCTGCTGCGCGCCGTTTCGGACATGGAGTCGCGTCTTCCGGCGGACGTGGCCGCCGCCGTGCGCCACGGTGTCACCACCGGCGGCAAGCGCCTCCGGCCCATCCTCTGCACGACCGCGTACAGGGCATGCGGCGGGCGCGGCGACCAGGACGCCGTGGACGATCTCGCCGCCACGCTGGAGCTGATCCACGCGTACTCGCTCATCCATGACGACCTTCCCTGCATGGACGACGCGGCGCTTCGCCGAGGCGTGGATACCACGCACAAGGTGCACGGAGAATCGGCCGCTGTGTTGGCCGGCGCGGCGCTCATCCCCTGGGCCACGCTTCGGGCGCTGGAGGCCAGCCGGGCGCTGGGATGTGGCGCCGAGTCGGCCCGCCGGGTGGCCGGCACCCTGGTGACCGCCTCGGGGGCGTCGGGGATGGTGGGGGGGCAGTGGCTGGACCTCGAAGGGGAGGGCAAGCCCCTGACTTCGGAGGCGCTGGACGACCTGCACAGCAGGAAGACGGGCGCGCTCCTCGCCGCCTCGCTGGTCATGGGCGCCAGGGCCGCCGAGGTCGACGCATCCACCGAGGCCGCGCTGGCCGAGTACGGCCGGCGCATCGGACTCGCTTTCCAGATCACCGACGACGTGCTCGACGCCACCGCCAGCGCCGAGGTCCTGGGGAAGAACCCCAGCGACGAGGCGTTGGAGAAGTCCACGTACGTCTCCCTCCACGGGCTGGAACCGGCCCGCCACCGGGCCAGGGCCGTGGTGGACCAGGCCCTGCAAGCGCTCCGCGAAGCGGCCATCGAAGCTCCCGCGCTCGATGCGCTCGCGCACTACGTGGTGGATCGCGATCGTTGATGAGGGCGGGATGCGTGTAGCCGTGGGGGGACCTCGACGAGACGGCATTCGGCCGCGGACTGTGCGGGGCGCCCGAGCAGGGTATCTTTCTCTAAGCAATCCATCCGATGAGACGAAGGAGTGACGCGGTGTCCCTTCTGGACCGCATCCAGTATCCCCGGGACCTGAGGCGGCTCGATCGAGCGGACCTCGACCAGGTGGTTCGCGCCGTGCGAGAGCGGCACATCGACGTGGTGTCCCAGAAGGGCGGACATTTCGGCGCCAGCCTCGGGGTGGCGGAGCTCACGGTAGCGCTCCACTACGCCTACGAGACGCCCAGGGACCAGCTCGTCTGGGACACCGGGCATCAGGCGTACATCCACAAGATCCTCACCGGCCGCAACGAACAGCTGCCCAGCATCCGGACACGACACGGGCTGGCGCCCTTCTGCCGCCGGGACGAGTCCGAATACGACGCGTTCGGTGCGGGGCACGCCTCGACGTCCATCTCCGCCGCCTGGGGCATGGCCGTGGGGCGCGACATGACCGGCCAGGACTTCGACGTGGTGGCCATCATCGGGGACGGGGCCATGGGATGCGGCCTGGCGTACGAAGCCTTGAACAACGCCGGCCACACGGATCGCGACTTCGTCGTCGTGCTGAACGACAACGACATGTCCATCGCCCCGGCGGTCGGGGCCATGAACAAGTACCTGACGGGCATGATCACCAATCCGGCTTACAACAAGGCCCGGAAGCTGGTGAAGGAGATCCTGCACCGCACGCCGTCGTCGCTCGGCGAGGTCATGGAGGAGGTCGCGGGCCGGCTCGAGGAGAGCGTGAAGCACATGCTCACCCCGGGCCTGATCTTCGAGGAGCTCGGCTTCACCTACGTGGGCCCGGTGGACGGGCACGACGTACAGAAGCTGGTGGACACCTTCCGGCGGGTGCAGGACATGAAGGGGCCCATCCTGGTCCATGCCCTCACGCAGAAAGGCCGGGGCTTCGCCCAGGCGGAGGACGACCCGTGGACGTGGCACGCGTCCGGTCCCTTCGACAAGGTCACGGGCAAGGGAACCAAGTCCTCCGTGGGGCTCCCTCGCTACCAGAAGGTCTTCGGCAAGGGGCTCATCGAGCTGGCGGACTCCGACTCCAGAGTGTGCGCCATCACGGCGGCCATGCCCGACGGGACGTCCACGGACATGTTCCAGGAGGCCCACCCCGACCGCTACTTCGACGTGGGCATCGCCGAGGGGCACGGGGTCACCTTCGCGGCGGGACTGGCTACCCAGGGCGTCAAGCCGGTCGTGGCCATCTATTGGACGTTCCTGCAGCGTGCGTACGACAACATGGTGCACGACGTGGCCCTCCAGGCGCTCCCGGTGGTGTTCTGCATGCATCGAGCCGCGATCGCCGGAGAGGACGGCCCCAAGCACCACGGCACGTTGGACATCGCGTACATGCTGTCCATCCCCGGCATGACCGTCACGGCCCCCAAGGACGGCTCCGAGCTGTTGGCGCTGCTCCGCATGGGGACCGAGCAGGACGAGGGGCCCTGGTCCGTGAGGTGGCCACGGGACGCCGTCCCGACCGAGGTGCCCCACCTCTCCGAGATCGAGAGATTCGAGCCCTTCACGTGGGAGATCCTGAGGAACGGCGGGGATCTGGTCTTCCTCGCCACCGGAACCATGGTGGGCAGCTGCCTCGAGGCGGCGGACATCCTCGCCGGGAGGGACGTGAAGGCGACGGTGGTCAACTGTCGCTTCCTGAAGCCATACGACCGCGAGGTTCTTCAGGAGATGGTGCGCAGCCACGCGCTGGTGGTGACGGTGGAAGAAGGACAGGTCACCAACGGGTTCGGTGCGTACATGACGCGCGAGATCGACGACATGGAGCTCGCCGACCGCCCCAAGGTGAAGACCCTGGGAATCCCCGACCGGTTCATCGAGCACGGGGGGCGTGGAGAGCTGCTCCGTGAGATCGGCCTCGACGCCGGGGGGATCGCGGCGTCGGCCCTGAAGGCGCTGGGCCGCGGCGTCACGGTAGGGAGCGGGTGACCCGGTCCAAGCGGGCGCGTTTCGAAGGACCGCTCAGGAGGCTGGGCGTGGTGCTCCGGAGTGGGAGTCCGGAGGTGAGCGACGTACTGGACAGGCTCGGCGGATTCTGCAGCACCCACGGGATCGACGTGGTGTTCGAGCGAGGGTCGGCGCACGGTGCACCGGATGGCGCCACCGTGCAGGCCATGGACTCGGGCGGCCTGGATCTCGTGGTCGCTCTGGGCGGCGACGGAACGCTCCTGCGTGCGGCCCGCTCCGTCATCGGGGCGGGCGTCCCGGTGCTGGGAGTGAACCTGGGGCGTCTCGGATTCCTCACGTCCCTCCCCGCGGACGACCTGGAGTGGGGCCTGGAGCGCATCCTCGAGGAGGACGCATACCTGGACTTCCGCTTCACACTGCGCACGGGTGTAGAGGATGCCGACGACGGCCCGTACTTCGCCCTCAATGACGTGGTGATCCACACCCACGGGGCCGCGCGGGTCACGCCGATGAACATCGAGATCGGCAGCGACGGCGTCTACGAGCAGGCGGGGAGCTTCTCCGCGGACGGCGTGATCCTGGCCACCCCCACAGGCTCCACGGCCTACTCCATGTCGGCCGGAGGGCCCATCGTGGCGCCGGAGGTGGAGTGCATCGTCATCACCCCCATCTGCCCCCACTCGCTGGCCGTGAGACCGTTGATCGTGCCGGCGAGTCGCGACATCCGCGTGACGCTCCTGGGGAGTCAGGTGGGGCACCAACTCACCGTGGACGGGCAGGTCGTACGGGCGCTGGAGACCCACGAGGCGGTGGTGGTCGGGCGGGAGCGGGAGCCGGTTCCGCTGGTCCGGTTCGCCGGTCAGTCCTTCCTGAACACGCTCCGCCGCAAGCTGAACTGGGCGGCCAAGCCACCCGAGCGGGCTTAGCAGGTCGACCCCATCCCGACCTCGACCCTTCCGGCCATTGTTCGGACCCAGGGTCGCCTGCCACCTTAGACTCGACATGCTCTCCGAACTCCGGATTCGTGACTACGCGGTCGTCGACGACCTGACCTTGTCCCTCGGTCCAGGACTCAATGTCCTCACCGGGGAGACCGGGGCGGGCAAGTCCATCATCGTGGGCGCGCTCTCCCTGCTCCTGGGGGAGCGCGCCTCTTCGTCCGTGGTGCGCGCCGGAGCCGACAGGGCCACCGTGGAGGCCGTCTTCGATATCGGCGCCCTCCCCGCCGTGCGCGCTCGCCTGGACGATCTGGGGTTCCGTGCCGACGACGACCTTCTCATCCTTCGCCGCGAGGTGGCCGCCGAGGGTCGTAACCGGGCGTGGGTGAACGGCTCGCCCGCCACGGCGGGCGTGGTGGGCGAGTTGGGCTCGGCGCTGGTGGATCTCCACGGTCAGCACGAGCACCAGACCCTCCTCCGTCCCCGGGAACAGCGCGCCATCCTTGACGCATTCGCCGGCGCCACCGGAGACGCGGAGCACGTGGCGGAAGGTTACGCCGGGCTCCTGGCCCTGACCGCGGAGATGGAGGCCCGGGAGGCGCGCCTGAGGGACGTGGAGCGTCGCGCCGACTTCCTTCGGTTCCAGTTGTCCGAGATCGACCAAGCGGACCTCGGCCCGGGTGAGGACGAAGCCCTGGAGGAGGAAGCGGGTCGTCATGAGCACGCCGAAGAGCTTGCGCGGGGCTCGGCCCAGGCGGCGGAGGGGCTCTACGCCGGGGACGACTCCATCTCGGACCGCCTGGCCGATCTCCGGCACCTGCTCAGGGACCTGGCCCGCTTCGACAACGGATTGACGCGCCACGCCGACTCCTTGGACGAGGCGTACCACCTCGTGGCCGAGGTGGGGAGAGCCCTCGGCGACTACGCGGCCTCCGTAGACCACGATCCCGAGCGCCTGGAAGAGGTGCGGCGCCGGCTCGACGCCATCTTCCGGTTGAAGCGAAAGTACGGACCGGAGCTTGCCGACGTGCTCGCCACGGCGCAGCGCGTGCGTGCCGAGCTCACCGAGCTCGAGGACGCGGACCACGACCTGGGAGCGCTGGAGTCCAGGATCAGCGCCGCCCGGGAGAAGCTCGACGCCCGGGCCCGAGTCCTCAGCGAGAAGCGGCGGGAAGCCGCCTCCCGCCTCGCCGGACGGGTGCAGCGGGAGCTACCGGATCTGGGGCTCCAGGGCGCCACCTTCGAGGTGCGCCTCACGCCCTACGACGACGTATCGGCGGGCGGCTCGGAAGGCGTGGAGTTTCTCGTCTCCCCCAACGCGGGTTTCGAGCCCATGCCGTTGTCCCGAGTGGCCAGCGGCGGGGAGCTGTCCCGGGTGATGTTGGCCCTGAAGTCCATCCTCGCCGACGTGGATGCGGTGCCCGTGTTGGTGTTCGACGAGATCGACGCGGGGATCGGAGGCGCCGTCGGGACCGCCGTCGGGGAGAAGCTCGCCGAGGTGGCCACGGACCATCAGGTCTTCGTCGTGACCCACCTGGCTCAGGTGGCCTCCCGCGCGGCGCATCATCTGCTGGTGGAGAAGGGCGTGGGGACCGGAGATCGCGCCGCCACGGCCGTCCGGGCGCTCGCCGAGGAAGCGCGCGTGGAGGAGATTGCCCGAATGCTCGGAGGGGATCCCGGCTCGTCCCGGTCCCGGGAGCACGCCCGGGAGCTGCTGGCCCGCTGAGTGGCGGGCGTCCGTCGTCGTCAGCCGCCGCCCCACAACCCCCTGAAGAGCTCGGCCGCGACTTCCACGCGCGTGGATGCCCGAGCGCCACCTCCGCCGCTCACGGTCCGGAGCCATCGGATCCGGAGTCGCATGGGGAGCCCGGTGGATCCCAACGGGCTGACGTCGTACTCCAGGGCGGCCCCCAAGCGCTGCGCCGACGCGCCGGGTCCGTCCAGGGCCGTGCCGCCCTCAGGCACGAAGACATCCCCCGACTTGCGCCACAGCCTGTAGGTGGCGCTGAGCGTGAGCTCCCTGGCCAACCGTAGTCCCGGCTCCACCTCCACGCCCCAGTACCTTCCCGGGCGCCACTCACCCAGCACACGGTTCGCCGACGGGACCAGCACTGCGTCCTCGTCGGGGACGCGCTGAAGGAGGGTGCGCGCGCCCTGCCAGCCGTACCTTCCGCCCGCACGCACAGAGAGCCGTCGTCCCACCGTGGCGTGGCCGGACAAGCGGGCCTCCACGTCCGTCTGCCCGTCTCCCGTCCCGAGGGAGAACGCCACATCGGCGTCCGGCGCGCTGCCCGTGCCCAGGCGCACCGTGCCACCGGCCAGCACATCCACGGTCCAGGGCGGCACGTCTCCGCCTCGGTCTCCCAGGCGGAGCACGCGCAGAAGTGTTCTCACCTCCACGTCTCCGACGCCCCAGAGCTCGGGGCGGCCCGTCAGGGGTGCCGCATACCCCAGGGCGGCGAACAGCGTGGGCAGGCCGACCAGATCCGATTCCGACGGTCGTGAATCGGCGAGCACCAGGGGCGCCGTGAGGGCGGCCAAGCCCGCGGCCTGAAGCTCCGCGTCGAATCCGGTGACGCGCGCCGCCAGGTTGGCGGCCACGCTCGAACCCGCCAGCGGGAAGAACGGCACGCCCGAGTAGGCATGCTCGAAGCTGGTGCGAAGGAGCTCCGCCTCATCGGCCAGCGAGGTCGCGGAGGCGCACGCCGGGTCACCCGCGCCGCACAGCCCGTCGGCGCGCTCACGGGTCACCATCGCTCGATCCTCCAACTGCGTCAGGAACGCGTCCACGGCCCCGGACTGGCCGAGCCGCGGTGAGATCCCGAGGTCGCCGGCCAGCGTGTCCGGGGCGAAGACCAGGGAGACCGCAGTGCGGTTCTTCACGCGGGGCAGGGTGGCACCCACGGTCCACCCATCGATGATCCCCAGATCCAGTCCCAGATCGATACGCGTCACGTCCTGGGACACCATCCCCGTCGTGCCTCCGAGTACGGGGACATAATCCGCGTCGCCCGACAGCGTCCGCAGGTCCTCCAGCCAGGGATCGATCCCCGGGAAGAGCCCCAGGGCGTCCGACTGGTCCAACACGGCCCCGAGGGAGACGCGAGAGGAGCCGCCGTTCCACGGATCGCCGAAACGTGCGTCCCAGACGGAAAAGGTCGGCCAGGCCGACACCCTGACCACACCCCGGGGCACCATCCTGTCGTCCACCACCTGAGCCGCGGACGACGAGGGGCGGAGCATGGAAGCGGCGAGGACCGCGACGACGGCGACGGACCGGAGAATCCGGGAAGAACGACGCATGGATGGCGGCTACGTGGACGTCGAGGGAATGTGGACCGACCGGGAGCCGACGATGCTACGCCGGCGCCGGCCGATGCAGCCCGTGAGACCCGGGCAGGAAACAAGGTAAGGCGTGCTCCCGCCCACAGGTACGCTCCGTGCGCCGAAGCCCCGGACGCATTGACCACCCTCGGGCCTTATTCTAGGTTGTAGGCCGCTGTACACACTGCGGGAATAG
>CAYGKI010000069.1:0-11650 GCA_964350235.1 uncultured Gemmatimonadaceae bacterium
CTGGGCGGAGCGGATCTGAATGACGTCGGCCTCGATGGCCAGCGCCACCTCGTTGAGCTGGGCCGCCGAAGCACGGCCGCTGAGCACGCTCTCGACCTGCTGGGCACGATCACCGCGAATCCGGTCGGCGCTCACCAGCTGGTCCAAGTAGGCCCGTGCCACCGGCACCGCCGCCGGCCAGCTGAAGCGAGGCTGCATCTGCGCGTTGAACTCGTCCAGGGTCGCCAGCTTGGCCGCCTCGATCTCCGCCGCCGACAGGTGCTCGTTGGGCACCAGCTCGAACACGTCGATACCACGGGAGAGCCCGGCGCCGTAGATGGGGCCCTAGGACCAGTAGGTGGACACGTAGGCGCCGGTGGACTGCGGGCTGTCGCTCGGCGGACCCCGGTCGAAGTAAGCGATCTCGTAGGCGTTGGCCGGATCCGTGAAGTCCAGGACGGAAACCCCGCCCTGGTACCAGGCCTGGACCATGATGTCGCGGCCCGGCACGGGGATCATCGACCCGTTGTGCGCCACGCAGTTCTCCATGTCACCCTGCGGGACCGGGAGCTTGTAGTAGCCGGCGAGGGTCAGCTCACCGTCCTCCAGGCGGAAGATGGCGTTGGCGCCCCAGGTGTCCGGGTCGGTGGCCCGGCAACGCGGCGCCGATCCACCACCCCACTCGTCGGTGAAGAGGATCTTGCTGGCGTCGTTGTTGAACGTCGCGGAGTGCCAGTACGCGAAGTTGGGATCGAGGACTTCCTCGACACGCACCGGGTTCACCGGGTCGCTGATGTCCAGGAGGATGCCGTTTCCGGCGCAGGCGCCGGCGGCCAGCCCGATCTCCGGGTACGCGGTGATGTCGTGGCACTGGTTGGTGCGACGGGACTGCTGCGTCCCGGGTCCGTGGTCACCGCCGCCCCACAGGCCGGCGATGTCGCCCGTCTCCGCATCGGCGAAGATACGCGGCGTGTTGACGATCTCCGCCTGCTCCGGCGCGGCCAGCGGAACGCGCACCACCTCGATGCGGAACAGGGCGGTGTTCTCGTCCTCCTCCGGCTCGGCGCTCACGCAACCCGGCAGCTCGTCTGCAGGACGCACGCCGCCGGTCCCCTGGATGTAGATGTAGAGGTTGTCCGGGTCGGTGGGATCCTCCACCAGCGTGTGCGTGTGGGAGCCACGGCAGGACTGGACGGCGGCCACCTGGCGGGGGTTGCCGAGATCCGAGATATCGAAGATCCGGACGCCGAGCATCCGGACGTCGCTCACCGTCTCCTCCACGCCTTCCACGCCGCAGTCGAGGCGCCCGCGATTCTCCTGGGCGGACATGACCAGAAGGTCGCCGTACACCGACACGTCACCCTGACCACCGGGGCAGACCACGGCCACTTCGAGGCGCGGGTTCGACGGATCGGAGATGTCGAAGACCTGGAAGCCGTTGTAGTTGCCCTGGAAGAGCCGGGTGCCCTGGAACGCCAGGTCGGTGTTGTTGAACCGTCCGTCCCCGGGGGTCTCGGGATTCACGAAGCCTTCCGGGCGCTGCAGGCTGGTGAGCTTCCTCAGATTCCAGATGGCCTCCTCGGCATCGGTCCAACCGGCCCGCAGGCCGGGGCGAGGATCATCGGGATCCCAGGTCATCCGAGGCTCGTTGGACTGCATCTGCGCCTGGGCGGGCGCCACGGGCAGGACCATGGCCAGAAGGAGGAACGCCGCCGAAAGGCAGCGCGTGAGGCCGGGCCAGGCCCGGGGGCTGGTAACGGATATCGTCATTTCAAACGTCTCCATGGATACACGTGCACGGGAGGGTACGGACAGGAAGTTGGGATCGGCGGGCGGCTCAGCGCCAGGCCTCGAGAAGCTCCCGCATGCGGCGGATCTCGATGCCCTGGTCCGCGTCGACCTCGCTGGCGAAGTGATACACGATGCTCTCCTGCGCCGCACCCGGCGAGTTGTAGAGATCGCGTACCATCGTGAGCGCTCCCTCGTGGTGTTGGATCATCAGCTGCAGGAAGAGCCGGTCGAAGTCGCGTCCCCGGGCCGCTTCCAGTTGGGCCATCTGATCGGGGGTGAGCATGCCCGGCATCATGTCGTGGTCCATGCCGCCATGGTCCATGGCGCCGTGGTCCATCCCGGCATGGTCCATCCCCGGGGCCATGGGGCGCCACTCCGGCACCTCCAGGTCGCGATCGCGCAGCCAGCGCTCCATGAGGCCGATCTCGTCGTTCTGTGAGATCTCCATGCGGAGCCCCATCTGACGGATGGCCGTGGTCTCGGTCCGCTCGGGAATGAGCGCCGTCATCTCCAGGGCCTGGGCGTGATGGTGGATCATGCCCTGCATGAACGCCACGTCGGCGTCGGTGAAGGCGGTCCCTTCCACGTCGGCCAGCGATTGGCCCTGGTAGGCCCGGGTGGATTCGCCCGGCGCTCCGGCCTGGACCACGCGAGGGCCGTCGGGCGCGGGAGCCGGGGCGGGCATCGAGTCCGATGCCGTCGAGGCGCCGCATGCGGCGAGGAAGAGGATCGAGGCGGCGGCGACACCCTGCATGGCGGGAGGTGTGCTGCGGCGCCCGGCGGTGAGAGCGTGCTTGCGGGTCACGTTCGACTCCAGTGCTTCAGGTGGATACCGGCGAAAGATACACCCGCGAGCGCTCCGGGTCCCCATGCCGCGTCTGCCCGATGGGGGCTCGGGACCCGACGCCCCGGGGAAGCAGCCCCCTTGAAGGATCTAACTTATTGTATTATAATGTCTTACGATTTACGTCGTCCAGTTTCGAGGAGGAATTACGTGGCCAAGGACAAGCGTCAGCTGAGGAAAGAGCGCCGTCTCGTGCAGAGTGAGTCCCGGTGGATGCAGAAGGCGCTGTTCGCCCTGGGGAAGGCGGAGACCGCACGCGAGAAGCTGGCCAAGGCCCGTGACGAAGAGCTCGAAGACCAGACGGTGAAGGTCGGAGGGAAGTCCATGACCCTCGACGCGCTTCGGGACGCCATCCAGGACCGGGTGGAGACGCTGGCCGAGGTGCTCCAGGAACGACGTCAGGTCACGCGCTGACCGCGGCTCGGGCGGGGGTCACGCCTCCCGCGTGACGCGCCCGCCACAAACCACCACCTGGACTGGATTCCCGCCCAGGGCCCATGCCAGCTCCCGCTCGTCGCGGTGGCGGAGGACCAGCAGGTCCGCCCGGGCGCCCGGGGTGACCGTGCCCCGGTCGCGATAGCCGAGCAGCCGCGCCGCGTTCACCGTGCAGGCTCGTAGGGCTTCATCGACGGTGAGGCCGAGCTTGCGGGTGGCCAGGGCGACCACCAGGGGCATGGAGCATCCCGGCGCCGAGCCGGGATTGTAGTTGGTCGCCACCACCACCCGCCGAGGGTCGCCGCACCCGTCCACCAAGGCCCGCCCGTCCGCGTAGCGGTCGTCCAGGTGGAGGCCGCAGAGCGGGAGGAGGACGCCGTACGCCCGTGAGGCCGCCAGGACGTCGAGTGTCGCCTTGGAGCTGGCTTCCAGGTGATCGACGCTCAGCGCGCCGTGCGTCGCCGCCCACTCGGTCATCCCCAGCGACGTGAACTGGTCCGCGTGGACCCGGAACGGATGGCCCAGCTCCTGCGCCGCCTCGAACAGCCGCACGCAGTCGTCCAGGGACCAGGCCGCCGGCTCGCAGTAGGCGTCGATGGCGATCCCCGGGTGGGCTTCGGACACCGCCGGCAGCGTCTCCTCCACCGTGCGCTCCACGAAGCCCGGGACGTCGGGGTCCACGGCGTGCCCCAACAGGGCGGTGGGAATCACCGTCCCGGGGAAGGCCCCGGCGGCCTGTCGGATGGCGGCCAACGACTTGAGCTCGTCGGCGGTGGAGAGCCCGTACCCCGACTTGACCTCCATCGTCGTGGTGCCCGAGCTCAGCATGTCCCACAACCGGGCGCCGAGGGAGGAGGCGAGGTCGTCCAGCGACGCTTTCCGTACCGCCCGCACCGTGGACATGATGCCACCACCCGCCTGGAGGATCTCCACGTAGCTGGCCCCTGCCCGCTGAGCCTCGAACTCGTCGAGCCTGTCCCCGGCCCAGAGTGCATGGGTGTGGGCGTCCACGAACCCGGGCATCACCACCCGCCCCGCGGCGTCGATGATCCGGGCTCCCGGAGGGGCGTCGAGGTCGGGCGCGACGGCGTGTATGGTGTCCCTCATCACGAGAACCGATGCGCGCTCCAACGTGCCCTCGCCGGTCATGGTCACCACCCGGGCGTCCTTCAGCAGGAGAGGAGGGCCCTGCTTCAACCGTGGCGCTCCGCGAGGCCGGCGAGGAAGCGCAGGAACAGATGGACGGCCACCCGCGCCGTCCGGCCGTCCGCATCGTGGGGCGGAGAAAGCTCCATGAAGTCGATGTGCCGGACGCCGTCCGTACGTCCGGCCCGCTCCACGAGCGCGCCCACCGTGGATACGTCCAGGCCATCGGGATTCACCGCGCTCACACCCGGCGCCCACGCGCCGTCCAGGGAATCCAGGTCCACGGTCACGAACCCCGGGCCGGCGAAGGCCACGTCGAAGGCGGCGTCGATGGCGCCGTCCCGGCGGGCGGACGCCACATCCACCACCACACCCCCCTTCCCCTCCAGCCACCGCACGTGCTCCTCCTCGTGCACGAAGCGTCCGGCGCCGAAGGTCACGAACCTGCGGGCGTCCAGGGCCCCTTCCTGGATGAGGCGGCGGAACGGCATCCCCGACCCCGGCTCCTCACGCACGTCCAGGTGCGCGTCCACGTTGATCCCGCCGAGCATCTCGCCGGAAAGGCCCGCGGCCAACGCGCGGACCGTGGGCAGGGTCAGGTCGTGGCCTCCGCCGACGCACACCGGAAGGAACCCCGCGTCGTGCACGGCGGCCAGGGCCCGCGTCACGCGGGCGTGGGTCTCGAGCAGCGCCGCCTCGTCCCCCCCTTCCGCCGGCACGACGTCACCCAGGTCCAGCACCTCGATCTCCGGAGCCCTGCGCTTCAGGAGATCGAAGGGCGTTCCGTACCGTGCCAGCGCCGCGCGGAAGGCCGTGGGTCCCGCCACGGCACCGGCACGGCCTCCGTTGAGGACGATCCCCGTGTCGTCGGGCAGGCCCACCAGAGCCACGGCACGCCCGTCCCCCGCCCCTCGGCGAAGCCGGTCCCAGGCCGCGTCGCCGCAGAGGATCCCCGCGGCCAGCCGCCCTGCGCCCATGGCCGGCCACGGCGCGGGCGCCACGTGCTCGAGGATCATCAGCCGGACATCGGGATGTCGACGTGGAGCGCATCGGCACACCGCCGTGCCTCGTCGTACCCGGCGTCCACATGCCGGAAGATGCCGGTCATGGGGTCGTTGCTCAGGACCCGCTCGAGACGCCGAGCCGCCTCCGGTGTGCCGTCGGCGACGACGACCTGACCCGCGTGCTGCGAGTACCCGATGCCCACGCCTCCCCCGTGGTGGAAGCTCACCCAGCTGGCCCCGCTGGCCACGTTCACCATGGCGTTCAGGAGTGCCCAGTCGCTCACGGCGTCGGAGCCGTCCAGCATGCCCTCGGTCTCACGGTTGGGTGACGCCACCGAGCCGCAGTCCAGGTGGTCCCTGCCGATGACGACGGGGGCCCGGACTTCGCCCGAAGCCACCAGGTCGTTGAACAGGAGGCCGGCCACGTGGCGCTCGCCCAGACCGAACCAACAGATCCGGGCAGGCAAACCCTGGAAGGCGAACGCGGGCTCGCACGCATCGAGGTCTCCCGCGAGCAGCGCCTCCGGGTGACGGTGACAGCTCAGGATCCAGCGGTGCAGGCGCTCGTTGTACCCACCCCCGTCGGAGGGGAAGCGGCGCAGAAGCTCCAGGTCGGTCCTGAAGATGTCCCTGGGATCCCCGGAGAGGGCCACCCAGCGGAATGGTCCCCGCCCCACGCAGAACTGAGGGCGGATGTAGGCGGGGACGAACCCCGGAAACGCGAAGGCGTTCTCGAAGCCCTGCTCCAGGGCCACCTGGCGGATGTTGTTGCCGTAGTCGAACGTCACCGCGCCCCGTTCCTGGAGGCGGACCATCAGCTCGACGTGCCGGCGCATGGTGTCCCGGGCCTGGCGCTCATAGGAGGACGGGTCCGTCTCGAGGAGGGCCAGCGCGTCCTCGAGGCTCGACCCGTCGGGCACGTAGCTTCTCGGGTCGTGTGCCGACGTCTGGTCCGTGAGGGTGTCGGGCGTCACGTCACGGGCCAGCAAGCGTCCGAGGAGCTCGGTGGCGTTGCAGCACACACCGATGGATCGCGTTTCTCCCGCGGCCTTGAGCTCCAGGGCGCGATCGATGGCCCGGTCCAGCACGGATGCCGGGGCTCCCTTCTCCGCACGCTCGTCGGCTCCACCCACCACTTCGTCCAGGTACCGCTCCCGCACCCTGCGGTCCAGGCGCGCGCGGTCCACGTCCGCGATGAGGCAGACCCCGCCGTTCATGGTCACGGCCAGAGGCTGGGCGCCTCCCATGCCTCCGCATCCCGCCGTGACGTTCAGCGTACCCGCCAGCGTCCCGCCGAAGTGCTGACGGGCACACTCGGCGAACGTCTCGTAGGTCCCCTGGAGGATCCCCTGCGTCCCGATGTAGATCCACGAGCCCGCCGTCATCTGCCCGAACATCATGAGTCCCCGGGCACACAGATCGTCGAAGTGCTCCTGGGTGGCCCAATGAGGGACCAGGTTGCTGTTGGCGATGAGCACCCGTGGCGCATCCTCGTGGGTTCTCACCACCCCCACCGGCTTCCCGGATTGGACGAGGAGCGTTTCGTCGGGCGCCAGCCGGCGCAGGGTCCGGACGATGGCGTCGAAGGCATCCCAGTTGCGGGCGGCCTGCCCGCGCCCGCCGTAGACCACGAGCTTCTCGGGGATCTCCGCGACGTCGGGATCCAGATTGTTCATGAGCATCCGCATGGCGGCCTCGGCCTGCCAGGTGGAGCACACGCGGTCGACCCCGCGGGGCGCGCGGACCAGGCGCGGGCCAGGGCCCTGGCCCGTCATGGACGCGTTCCGGAGGCCGTTCTCGTGGGATGGTCGGTGGTTCATGACTCGGCTGGAATGGGTGTGAACCTGCCGTCACGAATGAGCTCGGTCACGGCGGCGATGTCCGGAGACGGCGATCGGTCCGCCAACAGGGGCTCGACCACCGTCCGCACGGCGGCTCGCGCTTCCTCCACGCCGCCGCCCGACCGCAGGGGGCGGTGTGCCTCCAGGGCCTGGGTAGCGCACATGAGCTCGATGGCCACCACGCTCTCCGCCAGATCCAGCGCGCGCCGGGCCTTCTTCGCCGCTGCCGGGCCGAAGGAGTTGTAGTCCTCCATGCCCGCGCTGGTGGGGATGTTGGCGGGACTCGCCGGGCCGGCCAGCTGGATGATCTCGTTGCAGCAGGCCGCCGCGGTGTACTGGGCGATCATGTACCCCGAGTGGAGGCCCGGCTCGGGGCTCAGATACGCGGTCAGATGCGCTTCCGGGTCCTGCGCGGCCAGCATGAGGTAGATCCGCCGCTCGCTGATGCCCGCCACGTGCGCGATGGCCAGCGCCAGGACGTCCAGAGGGATGGCCAGCGGCATCCCGTGGAAGTTCCCCGCCGAGAGGATGTCCACTTCCGACGGCTCCATGCCCTCGAAGACCAGGGGATTGTCCGTCACCGCCCCCAGCTCGCGGTCCACGCCACGCCTCACCCAGGCGATGGCGTCCAGCGCGGCGCCCAGGACCTGGGGGGCACACCGCAACGAGTAGGGGTCCTGGACGCGAGGGTCGTCCACCCGGTGCGAGTCCCGGATCTCGCTCCCCTCGAGGAGGTCTCGGAGAGCCGACGCTACCCGGATCTGTCCCACCTGGCCCCGAAGGTCGTGGACGCGCGGGTCGAGAAAGGTGTGAGAGGCACGACAGGCGTCGATGGACATGGCGCACGCCGTCACGCACGCACCCAGCAGATGGTCGATGTCGTGCAAGAGGAGCGCGCCCCGAGCGGCCATCAGGTGCGTCCCGTTGATGAGGGCCAGCCCCTCCTTGGCCGTGAGCGCCAGAGGAGCGAGGCCCGCCCGTGCCAGCGCGCCCGAAGCGGGGAGTCGAGCCCCTTCGAGGAACACCTCACCCTCCCCGATGAGCGCGAGCGTGGCGTGGGCCAACGGCGCCAGGTCTCCGGACGCCCCCACCGACCCGGTCTCCGGCACCACCGGCGTGATGCCGGCGTTGAGCAGCGCCAGGATGGAATCCACCAGCACGGGGCGTACCCCCGAGTGCCCCCTGGACAGCGAGGCGGCCAACAGAAGGAGCATGGCCCTGACCACGTCCACCGGCAGCGCGTCGCCCACGCCCGACGCGTGGGACCGGAGGAGGTTGTGTTGCACCTCTCCGAGCTCGTGGTCGGCGATGCGTTGTCGGGAAAGCGACCCGAATCCGGTGTTCACGCCGTAGATGGCGTCCCGTCGCTCCAGGGCTCGCTCCAGGCGGGCCCTGGAGGCGTCGAGCCGGGTCCGGGCCTCGGGTCCCACCGCCACCCTCGCCCCGTCACGGGCCACCGCGACCACTTCCGTCACCGACAGCGCCGCGCCGGTCAGGGTCACCGGGCGGGTCGGGCCCTTCGCCGCCCCCGCGGCCCGTCGTTGGTCCGGGAGGGGGCCGTCGTCTGAAGTTGGGGGATTCATCGGGCGATCATGGTCGGCGCCGGCCGAGGTCGCAAGGCACCCCCCGTGGCGAACACGCAGCGCCGTCGACTACGTGTCCTCGCAGTCGGCGAGCGCGGTCCGCACCGGCTCCAAGGCCACCCCGGCCACCGCCCCGGCAAGGTCACGGGACGCCAGCGTGTCCCACCGGGCCCAGACATGGACGCGGTCGGAGGTGCGTACGAGCTGGGTGAAGACCACGGCCGAGTCCGAGTCCATCCATCGAAGGGATCCGCTCAGGATCAGGCACGCGTTCAATGATCCCAGCGCGCCTTCCGTGTCGTTCGGCCCCTCAAGGCCTGCGGTCCCCGTGGGACCCACCACTCCGCCCACCCCTTCCAGCGCCGTGGTCAGGCGGACCGTGAGCGCCTCCGCCAGCGAGACGGACTCCACCCTCGGGGTCCCGTCCAGCGGCTCATGGGGAAAGACCGCCACCACGGCGGATTCCGGCCCATGATCACCCGATCCGGCCGTGACCAGCGCCGCGCCCAGCACCAGGCCCAGGAGCATGCCGCCCACCCCCGCGCGCCATCCTGCGCTTCCTGGCGGCTCAGGAGCGCCCGCTCCGGCGGCCGTGGGCGTTCCTCCGATGTGCGTCGGAGCCGCTCCCATGAGTGCCGGGGCCGCTCCCGCGGCGGCCGCCACCCGGTAGCCCCGGCGGGGCAGCGTCTCCACCAGCCCCGGGTCGGCGCCCACCTCCTCCAACGCCTTCCGGATCTCGCGGACGGCGAAGGCGATCCCCTGGTCGAACTCCACCCGCCCACCCGGCCACAGGCGCGCCTTGATGGTGGATCGGGAAACCACGTCGCCGGCGTTCTCCACCAGGAGGGAAAGCAAGGCCGCCGGCTGGGGCGCCAAGCGCGTGTCTCCCCCTGGGCCGGTGAGCTCACCGCTGTCCAGGTCGAACGCCACCCCGGCGTCCGAGAGCGCCGAAGCGCTCGCACCGGGCGTACTCATGTTTTCCTCATCCCTTCCTCGCTCCCTCCGAATGGCCCCCGCCGCCGGGTCGGTCCAGGATGGTCCATCGACGATCCCAGTCCAAACCGGAGTTCGATCATGCCCAACACCGACGCATCCGTCCATCCTTCCCGCCGTGACTTCGTCCGAGCCGCCGGACTTGGCGCGCTGGTGCCCATCCTGCCCGGATTGGCCCTCCCTTCCCGGGCCGGCGCGGAGACGCGGCACGGCACCGGATCCGCCGAGGGAGGCCGCGGGCCACGCACCGCCGCCTGGCCCGAAGACGCCCGCCACGATCCTCTGCGCGTCTCCAGGGTGGTGGGGGCATCCCATTCGGATCTGGACACGGTCCGCGCTCTGGTGGAGGAGCAGCCCGCGCTGGCCAAGGCGTCCTGGGACTGGGGCTTCGGTGACTGGGAGACGCCGCTGGGCGCCGCGTCCCACGTGGGGCGGCGGGACATCGCAGAGTTCCTGCTGGCCCACGGCGCCCGACCTACGGTGTTCTCGGCCGCGATGATGGGGCAACTCGAGGTGGTCCGGGCCTTCCTGGACGCGGATCCCGGACTGTTCACCACCCACGGCCCCCACGGGATCTCGCTCGTGCGGCACGCCATGGCCGGCCGGGACACGTCGGCCCACGTGGTGGACTACCTCCAGGACCGCTTCGGCCCCGACCCGGTGCCGTTCGGATTTCAGCCCGACGGGAACGTGGCGACGCGCTGCTCGGGACGGTACCAGGCGGGCCAGGCGGGCGCATTCGGCCTGGTGGTCGGGGTCCGCAACGACATGCTCATGATGGGCACCGGTGACACGCCGTCCTCCCGCATGCTGCCCGTGGAGGGCGTGGCGGACACGTTCCATCCCACCGGCGCGCCGTCGGTACGCCTGCGGTTCCTGGCCGCCGCTGGACCGGCCGAAGCGGTGGAGGTGGTGGATGGGCCGTTCACCTGGCGCGGAGAACGGGTGGGCCTCGAACGCTGACCCGCCCGCACCCGGGCGGAGCCTCCATGGAGCGCGACTCTGGTTATCGTGAGTCCGTCGTAGCGTCGCATCCGCTTCTCGTCGCACCCTCAGAGGTCTGGTGTGAACCAGCTCCTGGAGCTTCCCACGAAGTCGCTCACCGCCACCGACTGGGCGTTGAACGGCATGGTGACGCTGGTCGCGATTGCCGCGATGTTCGCGCTCTCCCGCCCGGCGGTCCGGGATTCGCGGACGTGGAGAGCCACCGTCACTCCGCTGGCTTCCATCGTGGGGAGCGGCTTCCTCATCGTCGCTCCGCTGCTGGGTTCGACCGTAGGGACGTGGGCTCTGCCCGTCATGGCCGGGATCGTCGGGCTGGCGTACCTGGTCGGCGAGGCCCTGCGCTACAACATCCTGCACCTCGAGCGCCTCGACGACGAAGATGACGCCGGGCTCTCAGAAGCCGCTCGGCGCGGACTGAGACTGGGAGCGCGCGCGGCCAAGGGTGTCATCGCCCTCGCGTACGTGGTGGCTGTGACCTTCTACCTCGAGCTCCTGGGGGCCTTCGCCCTGCGGCCGTTCGGCGCGGAAGGCGTCACGGCCCAGAAGATCGTCGCGTCCGCCCTCGTCGTGCTCATCGGCGGTTTCGGCTTCTGGAGAGGCCTCGGCAGCCTGGAGTCGCTCGAGACCTGGGCCGTGGACGTCAAGCTCGCGGTCATCGCCGCGCTCCTCGCTGGACTCGCCTTCTTCAACGTCCATCTGGTCCTGCAAGGCAGTTGGCAGCTCAACGCCCCCGAGCCCGCCTGGAGCTTCGCCACGGTTCGCCAGCTTCTGGGCTCGTTCCTCATCGTCCAGGGGTTCGAGACCAGTCGGTACCTCGGCGGGACCTACCCTGCCGAGACCCGCGTGCACACCATGCGCTCGGCGCAGTGGATCTCGTCCGGCATCTATCTGGGCTTCGTCGGGCTGGCGACGGTGCTGCTAGGGCGTTTCGACGGTGTCTCCGAGACGGGGATCATCGACATCTCGGCCCAGGTGGCGATGGTCCTGCCGGCCCTGCTGGTCTTCGGCGCGGTCATGAGCCAGTTCTCC
>CAYGKI010000070.1:0-5361 GCA_964350235.1 uncultured Gemmatimonadaceae bacterium
GGCGCGGGCTCCTGGGCCCGCGTGGTCTCCGCCGCCAGGCTTCCCAGGATGAGCGCCAACGCCATGAAGGCACCACCGGCTCCACGTCTCATCGGTCGCCTCCCGCGGCAAGTCCGGGCTCCAGCGTGAACACGGTCCTGTTCCCCGGCACGAGCACGCGCTCCGCGGCACTCCGGAGATCCTCTACCGTGACCCGCCGAAACCGCTCCTCGATGTCGTTGATTCGCGACGGATCGTCGTCGAACAGGGCGAACGCGGCGAGCAGGTCCGCCCGCCCGAACCCGAACAGGCTCTCGATGATGCCATACAGCTCGGACCGGGCCTTCACGCGCGCGCGCTCCAGCGTCGCTTCGTCCACGCCCCCGGCGCGGACCCGCTCCAGCACCCCGTCCACCAGGCTCTGGATGGAGTCGGCGGAGACCTCCGGGTCGTGGATCAGGGAGAACGTCCAGAGGGCGGGCCCGTCGTAGTTGTACATGTTGCCCAGGGGCGCGTGGATTCCGCCGCTGACGCCACCCGTGACGCCGCTTTCCTGGACGAGCTCCTGGTGGAGCCATGCGTCGTCCCCCTGGAGGAGGATCTGGTCCAGGAGGCCCATGGCCCAGTACGCGTCGGAGCCCCGCTCCGGCATGCGGTATCCCATGGCGAGCGCCGGCCGATTCGCCAGCGGGTCGGTACGCGACGCCCTCCGCTCCGTCTCCTGCGGCGCCTCATCGACATCCGGACGCGTCACCCCTACGCCCCTGGGGATGTCCCCGAAGTACGTGCGGATCCATTCGAGCGCCTGTGACGGCTCGAAGTCGCCCACCACGACGATCACCGCGTTGTCGGGTGCGTAGTAGCGCTGGAAGAAGTCCGTCACGTCGTCCAGGGACGCGGCGTCCAGGTCGGTGAAGTCTCCGTAGAAGTTGTGCGCGTTGTGCCAGTTGTCGAAGGCGGCCTGAGGGAGGTCCAGCCAAGGAAAGCCGCCGTAGGGCTGGTTCAGCACGTTCACCAGGACTTCATTCTTCACCACGTCCCTCTGGTTCTCCAGGCGGTCCGCGGTGATCCGCAGCCCACGCATGCGGTCCGCCTCGGCCCAGAGCATGGTCTCCAGGGTGTGCGCGGGGACGATCTGGAAGTAGTTGGTGAAGTCGTGGCGGGTGGATCCGTTCAGAACGCCGCCGTTCTCCTCCACGAGTCTGACGAACTCCATGCTCTCCAGGCTGCTCGAGCCCTGGAACATCATGTGCTCGAAAAGGTGGGCGAATCCGGTCCGGCCCTGGGGCTCGACGCGGAAGCCCACCTCGTAATAGACGGCTACGGTCACCGTGGGGGCCGTATGATCCTCGGAGAGGACCACCTTGAGCCCGTTCTCCAGGGAGTCGTACACCACGGGAACGGAGTACCCGTCGGGGACGGACGACTGCTCGGCCCCACAGGCCGCGGCGGCCACCAGGAGGGCTGCCAGCCAGGCTCTTCGCAAGGGACGGCTCGGCGCGATCATGGGTCTCCTCGGGGGTGGCGTCTGCGACACGCCTCCACATCTTAAGCTTGACTCTATTCCAACGCACGGGGTGCCGCCGGTCGTGGCCCCGTTCCCTGATGAAGGAGCATAGACGTGAATCGACGGACCTGGATTCCCGGATTCCTCATGGCGGCGGCGCTCGCCCCCGCGACGGTCGACGCGCAGTCGGCCTCCCCTCCACCGGCGCTGGATCCTCGCCTCTACGATATCGCGGTGGCCGCGTCCCCCGCGCGGGTGGAGTCCGACATCCGGAGGCTGGCCGGCTTCGGAACCAGGAACACGCTGTCCGACACCCTGTCCACCACCCGTGGAATCGGCGCGGCGCGCCGGTGGATCAAGGCGGAGCTCGATGAGATCAGCGCGGCCTGTGGGGGCTGCCTCCAGGTCTCGTATCACCGGACGTTCATGGAGGCCGATGGTCGGATCACCGAGGACGTGGAGATCGTGAACGTCGTCGCCGTCCTCCGGGGCACCGAGCATCCCGATCGCTACGTGATCATGTCCGGCGACATCGATTCCCGCGCCTCGAACGGGTCCGACGGCGTCACCGACGCTCCGGGAGCCAACGACAATGCGTCGGGCATGGCCGGGGTGATCGAAGCCGCTCGGGTCCTCAGCCAGTATCGCTTCCCGTCGAGCATCGCCTTCGTCGGCCTGTCCGGGGAGGAGCAGGGGCTCTGGGGCGGTCAGTACCTGGCCGCGGACGCCGTGGAGCAGGGTTGGGACATCGCGGCGGTCCTGAACAACGACATGATCGGCAACACCGCGGGGATCGACGGAGTGGTGGACAACACGGTCTTCCGGGTCTTCAGCGAGCCCACCCCCGTCGAGGGGTATGGACCCGAGGGATGGAGCTACCGCGTGTACGGCGGCGAGGTAGACGGGCCGTCGCGCCAGATCGCTCGCTACGTCGACCGCATCGCCGACGCGTACTTCCCCAACCTCGACGCCATGATGATCTACCGGCTCGACCGGTTCGGCCGCGGCGGGCATCATCGTCCGTTCAACGACGCGGGCTTCCCCGGCGTCCGCATCATGGAAGCCCACGAGCACTACGACCGGCAGCACCAGGACATCCGGGTGGAGAACGGCCGGGAGTACGGGGACGTCATCGAGGGCGTGGACTTCGACTTCGCGGCCAAGATGACCAGCCTGAACGCCACGGTGCTGGCGGCCATGGCGTGGGCTCCGCCGAGTCCCGGCAACGTTCGGATCGGCGGCGCCGTGCAGCCCAGCACCACCCTGGCCTGGGACGCGGTCGACGATCCGAACCTGGCGGGGTACAAGGTCTACTGGAGGCTCACCACCGAGCCGCAGTGGCAGTGGTCTCGCTGGGTGGGCGACGTCACCGAGTACACCCTGGAGAACGTCGTCATCGACAACTTCGTCTTCGGCGTGGCCGCGGTGGGGCGGGACGGGAACGAGAGCCCCGTGGCGTTCCCCACGTCGCTGCTTCGCCGGTAGCGGCAGCGTTTCGGCGAGCGCCGCTCGGGTCCGGTGATGGACCGGAACGAAGTCTTTGCCCGGGACGGCTACCGCTGCGTCTACTGTGGAAGGGCCGATCCGGACGTCGAGCTCAGCGTGGACCACGTCGAGCCGCGCATGCGGGGTGGGGACAACAGCCGCGGCAACCTGGTGACGGCCTGCGTCGACTGTAACCGTCAGAAGGGCGGGCAGCCGGCGTGGGCCTACCTCCAGGACCGGGACGAGGAGCGTCGTTCGTTCCTCGCCCGGGCCGACTACGTCTGGCCGCGACTGCGCGCGGCCATCGTGGAGGCGGCGGAGAAGGCCGCGTACAGGCGTAGCTGAAGGGCCACCGCGGGATCAGTCCCGCGGTGGCCCTTCCAGCAGCCCCTCCAGCGGCTCCTCCCGGGGCCCACCTTCGTCGCACACGCAGAAATGCGACTCTCCGGTTCCGTAGAGCGCGACGCCGGCGTAATCCCCGTCCTTGTTCAGAATGAAGAAGCGGACGTCGAAGTTGGGGAGTCCTCGCTCGTTCAGGAGGCGCGGCTCCACGGTGTTGGCCTGGATGCGGCGGAGCGCGGTCATGCCGGCGTCCTTGGGGCTCATTCCCTGCCGCATCATCTCCACGATGAGGAACGTGGCGCAGGAGAAGATGTTGGCCTCGCCCCGCCCGGTGGAGCCGGCGGCCCCCACCTCGTTGTCCACGTACTGCCCGGCCCCGAGCAGCGGCGAGTCACCCACCCGGCCGGGAATCTTCCAGGCCAGGCCGCTGGTGGTGGTGACGCCGCAGAGGTCGCCGGCGGCGTTGACGCCCTCGATGGACGTGGTGCCCCAGAAGGAACTCTCGGGGATGAGCCCGTCGTCCACCATGGACAGCCCCGCCTCCAGGGCGGCGTCGGCGAAGCCCGGTCCCGGCGGGGGCCGGCCGATGAGGTCCGGATCGGTGATCTCCCCCGCCCGGCCCTGGCCCCGGAGGCGCTCTTCCGGGTCCAGCCAGTGGCTGGGGTCCACCCGACGCCGCCACTCCAGCCAGAGCTCGCGGGAGCGCTCGGTGTTGAGGTCGTCCTCCACCGTGAAGCCCAGAGAGCGGGCGAACTCGCGGGCGCCCTCGCCCACCAGCAGATGGTGGTCGGTGAGCTCCGCGACGGCCTTCGCCACCAGGGAGGGGGTGCGAATCCCCTCGATGGACGCTACCCCGCCCGCCCACTTCCGCGGCCCGTGCATGACGCAGGAGTCCAGCTGCACCACCCCGTCGGCGTTGGGGAGCCCACCGAAGCCGATACCCGTCTCCTCGGGGTCCAACTCCGGGATGTTGGCGCCGGCCACCAGGGCGTCCAGAACGTCCTCGCCCTGGGTGATGCCGCGGTACGCCCGCTCGATGGCGCTCTCGGCTCCACCGTTGGTGTATCGGATGGCGCTCACATCCGCCACGCATCGAGCCGTGGTCCTCCTGGACGGGCGGACCCACGGGGCTCCGACGGAGGCGGCGGAGAGCGCTTCAGGGACGGTGGCCGCGGCGATCCCAGCGGCGGTGGACTTCACGAAGTCGCGGCGGTCCATCACGTTCTCTCCATGGGAAGGTGGACATACACTTCCGGGAGCATAGCGCCCGAGCCCCGTGGGGGCGATGTTCGATGGGTGACGCAGGCAAGTCTCCAGACCCGAGGCCTATGAAAGAGACCACCAAGGACGGGCGCGACGTGGTCGCGGCGGTGTTTTCCGACCAGGAGCACGCAGCCGAGGCGCTCGCGCAGCTCGTCGAGGGCCACTTCGAGCCGGAGGACGACATCTCCGTGGTGCTCACCGACCCGTGGAGCCTGGATCGGGAAGACGTGCCCATCCGCGACGAGCTCGAGCTCATCGAAGGTGCGGAATGGGGCGGAGCCATCGGTGGCATCGTCGGAGCGGTGGGCGCCGGGATGGTAGCCGCCGGGTTGATCGGGGGGCCGGCGGCGCTGGTGGCCCTGGGACCGGTCATCGCGGCGCTCGAGGGCGCTCTCGCCGTAGGCGGATTCGGTGTCGTGGCGGGATGGCTGGTGGGCCTGGGCATCCAGAGTGAAGAGGCGGACTTCCACGCGACCCGCATCGAAGAGGGAGACGTCTGGATCGGCGTCCATGCCACGGGTGCCAGGGCGGAGAAGGCACGTGAGATTCTGGCGGCCGCCGGCGGCCGGTTCTTCGAGAACCGCTGACGCCCTTCCCATGGTCGCCCCCTCCGCGCGAGACCCGTTTCCCCTGACCTGAGAAGCCGTGTCGACCGAGTCGAAACAGCACTGGCTGGTGGGCGCCGCGCGCGCCCTGGACCTGAGTGGCGCCGAAGACATCACCGCCGAGGCCACCGAGAGGACGGCGGACGTCTGGGCTCGGGCGGTGGGGGCCACAGGGGCGTC
>CAYGKI010000070.1:5371-6080 GCA_964350235.1 uncultured Gemmatimonadaceae bacterium
AAGCCGAGCTGACGGAACAACTGGCCGAGCGATATCTGATGAAGGTGGCCGATCTCGCTTCCGCCGAGCAGTACGCGGCGCGGCTCGTCCCTGCCATCGTGGCGGTGAAGTACAACGTGCTGCCGCTCCGCTATACCGACCGTACCCTCGACGTGGCGACGTCCGATCCCCACGACGTGGATGCCGAGCGCGAAGTGTCGAGGCTCGCCACGCGGGCCGTGCGGTTCGAGCTGGCGCCCCCCCAGGCCATCCGCGACGCGGTGGCCCACGCCTACGTGGGATCGGGCCAACCGAGGAAGGCCGAGGCGCCCACGGCCCAGCCCGACTCGCCCGCGGCGGCCACCGACGGCGACGGACGCGCGGGGGAAGGGGACGGCCGGACCCACGTTCTGGTCGTGGACGACGATCCGGAGACGGCTACGCTCCTCGAGTCCTTCCTGGTGGGTAAGGGGTTCCGGGTGACCGCCGCGTCCAGTGGGCCCAGGGCGCTGGAGATCCTGGAAGGGGATTCCACCGTGGATGCCATCTCCCTGGACTACTACATGCACCCGATGAACGGGTTGAAGGTGCTCCAGTCCATCCGCAAGCGGCCGAGCCTGGATCACCTCCCCGTGGTGGTCCTCACCAGCTCCGAGGACCGGAACATCGAGATGAGCCTCTTCGAAGCGGGCGCCGACGACTACGTGGTGAAGCCGCTGGACCCGCCGCG
>CAYGKI010000070.1:6090-7304 GCA_964350235.1 uncultured Gemmatimonadaceae bacterium
TACTTCCTGCGGCTCCGGGCGGTGCTGCGGCGGCGTCGGGAGGGCTGACGGGGGACAGGGACGCCCGCGTCGTGCCGTACGCGCTGCTCGCCGACCTGGTGCTCGTCGCGCACCTCGCGTTCATCATCCTGGTCATCTTCGGAGCCCTGCTCGCGCTCCGCTGGCGATGGGCGGTGCTGCTGCACCTTCCCGCGCTGACCTGGGGTGCCTGGATCGAGTTGAGTGGCGGGGTCTGTCCTTTGACGCCCCTGGAGAACGAGCTGCGTCGTGCCGGTGGCGGCTCCGGATACCAGGAATCCTTCATCGAGCACTATATCGTGCCGCTGATCTACCCGCCGGGCCTCACGCCCGGAATCCAGACGGCCCTCGGCCTGACGCTGATCGCGTGGAATCTGGCGCTCTACGGATGGATCGTCCGGCGCTGGCCCCGATCCGCCGCGCGGCCCGAGGGAGGAACCCATGTCTGACGAAGCACCCATGTCCGAGTCGGCGCGCGGTGCCCGCGGCGTGGACGCGCGGCTCTTCAAGGATGCCATGGCGACGTGGGCGTCCACCGTCACCGTCGTGGCGGTGCGGGGCGGCCACGACGGGAGGATCCGTGCGACCACGGTGACGTCCTTCGCACCGGTTTCCGCCGAGCCTCCCGAGGTGGTGGTCTCCCTGAATCCGTCGGCCCAGGTGCTCCCGTTCCTGGATGTGGGGGACGCGTTCGGGATCAGTCTCCTCGCCCGGGGCCAGCGCCGATGGGCCCGCGTGTTCGCGGACTCGTTTCCCGCGGGTCCCATGCCTTGGCCCGAAGAGGGTGTGCCCCTCTTGCCGGACGCGCTCGCGGCGTTGAGCTGCTCGGTGCGGGCGGTTCATGCCACCGAAGGACGGAGTCGCCTGATCGTGGCCCGCGTGGAGGACCTCGCCACGAATCCCGACGCCGAGCCGCTGCTGTACTGGAAGCGCGCCTATCACGGCGTAGCGGAAGAGGACGTGGGTTGAAGGGGTTGGCCGCGCGCACGTAAGCCTTTGCTGGCGTGGGTTTTGCATGTGGTAAGGGTAAGCCACTGCGACCCGTGACGAGGAGGCCGTCATCCGAAGCGACCGCGCGCTGTACGCCACCATCCTGAGCATGCTTGTCCTGGCCGTGTCCACGGTCGTCTGGCCCGCGCACCCCGCCTCGGCCCAGGAGCCCGACGCGGGCCGGCTGGTGGCGATCGACCCCGGTC
>CAYGKI010000070.1:7314-11585 GCA_964350235.1 uncultured Gemmatimonadaceae bacterium
CATGGGCGCGTCAGGTTCGAGGTCGCCCCGGATACGCTGGACAGCCGTACCCAGCTCGCTCCGGACACGCTGGCGCCGCCGGTGCCGCACGCCAGCGTCATGGACCGGCGGGACATCCTCTTCGTCCTGCGCCAGCTGGAGGAGTCGGACGAGCGGGACCGGGTGCACGTGCACTACGTGACCGTGGGGGAGGGGGAGCCACGAAGGATCGCCATCTGGCTGTCCGTGGAGCGGGCACGACTGCCTGGAGGCTGACGCGGCTGCTACATTCAGCGCGCCATGATCTCCGTTTCCAATCTCGAGAAGTCTTTCGGTGACCGGACGCTGTTCCGGGACGCGTCGTTCCAGCTCAATCCGGGCGAGCGGTACGGACTGGTGGGCGCCAACGGCTCCGGAAAGACGACGCTGTTGAGCATCCTCACCGGAGACGGGGATCCCACCGACGGCCAGGTTTCCATTCCCAAGTCGGCCCGGCTCGGCGTCCTGCGGCAGGATCAGTTCCTCTACGAGGACCAGCCCATCCTGGGCGTGGCGCTCATGGGCAACCCGGAGCTCTGGGATGCCATGGTGGAGAAGGAGAAGATCCTCGAGAACGCCGGTGAGGACTTCGACGCCGAGCGCTTCAGCCAGCTCGAGGAGACCGTCCAGCGGCACGACGGCTATACCGCGGAAGCAAGAGCCGCGGCCATCCTCGAGGGGCTGGGGCTGCCGGCGGAGGTCCACCGTCGGCCCCTCTCCACCCTCTCCGGGGGATTCAAGCTCCGCGTCCTCCTGGCGCAGGTTCTGGCCAGCAACCCGGACGTCCTTCTGCTGGACGAGCCCACCAACCACCTGGACATCCTCTCCATCCGATGGCTGGAGAAGTTCCTCCAGGCCTTCCCTGGACCCGTGGTGGTCATCTCCCACGACCACCGATTCCTGGACAACGTCTCGACGCACATCCTCGACGTGGACTACCAGACGGTGACCCTGTACAAGGGGAACTACTCGTCGTTCGTCGTTCAGAAGCGTGAGGACCGGGAGCGGCGGGAGAAGGAGATCGAGAGTCGCGAGAAGGAGATCGCCCACCACCAGAAGTTCGTGGATCGATTCAAGGCCAAGGCCAGCAAGGCTCGTCAGGCGCAGAGCAAGCTGCGGATGATCGAGAAGAAGGCCGGGGAGCTCGAGGAGCTGCCTGGGAGCTCCAGGCGCTACCCGAGGTTCAAGTTCGAGCAGCGGCGTCCCAGCGGTCGGGAGGTCCTCAAGGTGGCGGGCATCCGCAAGTCGTACGGCGACCACGAAGTCCTCCATGGCGTGGACCTGGAGGTCCGCCGGGGCGACCGGATGGTGATCATGGGGCCGAACGGGATCGGAAAGTCCACCCTTCTGAAGATCATCATGGGAGGGCTGGAGCCCGACTCGGGTGAGGTGACCTGGGGTTACGAGACCCATCCCGGATACTTCGCCCAGGACCACAAGGAGCAGGTCGAGGAGTCCGACCGCACCGCCGAGGCGTGGCTGTGGGACTTCTGTCCGGGCAAGGACCGGGGCTTCGTTCGTGGACACATGGGGCTCATGCTGTTCTCCGGTGACGACGGCGAGAAGCGGCTCAGCGCGTTGTCGGGAGGCGAGGCCGCTCGGTTGGTGTTCGCCAGAATCCAGCTGGAGAAGCCCAACGTCCTGGTCCTGGACGAGCCGACCAACCACCTGGACCTGGAATCCATCGAGGCCCTGGTGGCGGGACTCAAGCAGTACGAAGGGACGCTGATCCTGGTGTCCCACGACCGCTGGTTCGTAGGTGAGCTGGCCACCCGAGTGGTGGAGATCCGTCCCGAAGGCATCCGCGACTACCTGGGCACGTACGAGGAGTACGTGCAGTCCTGCGGCGATGACCACCTGGACGCCGACAGCGTGGTGCTCAAGGCGAAGAAGGAGGAGCGGGAGCGCAAGGCGAGCGGCGCATCCCGCCGGGAATCGTCTTCCAGTGCCCCCGGTCGCACCGTCGACCCGCGCATCGAGCGGGGCAGGTTGGAGCGCCGGCGCGACGAGATCACCGGCCAGATGGAAGAGGCCGAGGCCCGCGTCGCCGAGATCGACGAGATCTTCTGCCGGCCGGGATACTACGAGGAAACCCCTGGGGAGGACGTCCAGCGCCTGGAGGAGGAACGGGAGGCGCACCAGAGGCGGGTGGATGGTCTGATGAAGGAGTGGGAGGAGGTGGAGCGCTCGCTGGATGCCCTGACCGGGGAGACGGTGGGGGGCTGAAGCCTGCCCGGAGCGCTCCGGGGATCAGGGCCGAGTACGCCGGGGGCGGGTCCGCTCGACGGGTACGGTGTTCGGCCAGCCGCGGGCAGGTGCGGATGAACCGCCGGATCCTTAACCTACATCCACGTGCATGGCCCATGCGGCCTGGTGGCGTCAAGCTTGTGGTCCCTCACCTCCGTCCCACTCCCACGGCGTTCCCAGGAGCGTGCCCGTGACCTTCTACGCGACACTCATCACGCTCCTGGCCGGATCGGCCCTCCTCGCGTACGCGGGGGCGGTGGGTCTCGGTGGCGCGCTCCTGGCCCCCGGGGCTCGGAGGGGGCTCGGGGACACCTTCGCGGGTCGCGCCGCGCACCCCATCGGTTGGGCGTGGTTCGTGGCTCTCGTGGCCAGCTCGGGGAGCCTCTACCTGTCGGAGGTGGTGGGGTTCGTGCCGTGCCTGCTCTGCTGGTACCAGCGCATCGCCATGTACCCGCTTGTGGTGATCCTGGGTGTGGCCATGGTGCGCGGCGATGCCGGCGTATGGCGGTACGCGCTGCCCCTCTCGGTCCTGGGCGCGCTGGTGGCCGCCTACCACGTGCTCATCCAGCTCCAGCCCAGCCTGGACGCCGGGATGTGCAGCGCCGGCGCGTCCTGCACGGGCCGTTACCTGGCGGTGTTCGGCTTCGTCTCCATCCCAGTCATGGCCGGCGGGGGCTTCCTTCTGGTGAGCGTGTTGATGGCGCTGGTGGGGTTGCTGGAGCGGGATGAAGCCATGGAGCGCCGGGTCGCGGAAGCGGAGGAAACCGTATGAGGGCGCCGCTCCGAAGGCTCGGTATGATCGTGGCGGCCGCCACGACGGCCGCGTGCTCCGGTGCCGACTCGGACGGGGCCCGGTCGCTGGAGGACCTTCGGACGCGGGCCGAGGCGTCGGGGTACGTGGAGACCAGCCGGTACCAGGACGTCATGGACTTCCTGGAGGCCGTGGTGCCGCTGGACGACCGCATGCACCTGACCACGTTCGGGTACACCCACGAGGGGAGAGCCCTCCCCTTGGTGGTGGTGGGCGCTCCTTCCGCCAGCCCGGACGCCGTCAGGGCGACAGGGAAGCTGCGTGTCTACCTGCAGGGGAACATCCACGGCGGTGAAGTCCCGGGAAAGGAATCCTTGCAGATGCTGTTGAGGGAGATCGCGCAGGGGCGCCACGATGCGCTTCTCGACTCCCTGGTCCTGCTCGTGGCCCCTATCTACAACGCCGACGGCAACGAGCGGGTCGCCCTGACGAACCGGCCCTTACAGCACGGCCCCCTGGCGGGCATGGGCCAGCGCCCGAACGCGCTGGGGTTGGACCTGAACCGGGATCACATGAAGCTGGACGCGCCGGAGGCGCGATCCCTCACGAGGATGCTCACGGCCTACGATCCCCACGTCGGCATCGATCTCCACACGACCAACGGTACCCGGCACGCGTATCATCTCACCTACAGCCCTCCGCTGCACCCGGACACGCCGGAGCCCCTGGTCGCCCTGGCGCGTAGCCGTTGGCTTCCGGAGGCTTCCGCGCGCATGCTGGAGCGAACCGGGTGGCACACGTACGACTACGGCAACCTGACCGTGCCCGTCCCCGGGGCGGAGGCGGGGTGGGCGACGTTCGATGCCCGGCCCAGATTCGGGACCAACTACCTGGGCCTCAGGAACCGGTTCGGGATCCTGAGCGAGGCGTACGCCTACCTCACCTTGAGGGACAGGGTCGAGGCCACCCGCGTCTTCGTGGAGGAGCTGTTGACGTTCGCGCACGGGAACGCCACCGACATCGCGGAGGCGGTGGAGGAGGCCGACGCGACGCCGGTGGTGGGTCAGCAGGTGGCCCTTCGCTCCCGGATCGAGCGGTCGGCCGAGCCCGTGGAGATTCTCATGGGTGCCGTGGACACCGTGTACCACCCGTACTCGGGCGCGCCCATGCACCTGCGGCGTGACGTGGTGAACCCGGTGGAGATGTACGCGTGGATCGGATTCACCGCGTCCGAGACCGTGACCGCGCCCGAGGC
>CAYGKI010000071.1:0-11564 GCA_964350235.1 uncultured Gemmatimonadaceae bacterium
CCTTCTTCTTGGCCGCGGCCGTCTTCTTGGCCGCCGCCGCCTTCTTGGCCCTCGGTGCCTCCTTCTTCGTGGCGGCCTTCTTCTTGGTGGCGGCCTTCTTCTTGGGGGCGGCCTTCTTCTTCGGGGCCGCCTTGGCCTTACCAGACTGCTTCTTCGTCGCCACGGGAATGCCTCCGACGCTGGGGACTGCATGGAAGAAACCTCGCTAACGGTCACTATCTACATTGATGACCCGCCAGTGCGCAATAGTGCTGCTGTCACGCGCCACGACATGTTGCATGGTCGGCGCGCAGCGCTACGATATCTTGTGCCTTGCCATCGGCCGAATCTTCGCTTTCTTGGACGTCATGGCGACGATCACCCACACGCCCGAGAGCTTCCGAGCAGCCCTGGTGAGGCGCGGAGCCACCCGCCTGCGTCGGGTGACGTTCCGCCGCAATCGATCCACGGTGTGGTCGCTCACGCAGCGGGGCACGGCACTGAATCTCCACATCGCGTACCAGAGCGCGCCGGCCGACCTCCTCGACGCCTTCGCGCTCATCGTGCGCACCGGTGGCGTAGCCACGGGCGCCTCACGCGCGGCGAGCCGTCGGGTGCTTGAGTGGCCGGAGCTGACCCGGGCTCTCGAGGAAGTCCGCACTTCGGCACATCGCCGCCGACGCACATCCGAAGTGGCGTGCAGCGGAACCCCGGAGCAGCGCGAGTACCTTCGCGCGCTCTACCAGTACTTCAATCGGACGCGGTTCGACGGGATCCTTCCAGACGACGTACCGCTGCGCTTGAGCAGCCGAATGCGCTCGGCCCTGGGGCACATGATGCCTGGAAAGCATCGGAACGGGCATCGATACGTGGCCGAGATCGCCCTGAACATCGACCTCCTGCTTGCCGGGAACGGCGCCGAGCGGGTAGACACGCTCCTCCACGAGATGGCGCACGCGGCCGATTACCTCATCTCCGGCGAGCTCGGCCACGGGTCGAGCTGGCGCGCCTGGGCGCGATATGCTGGCTGCCGCCCGGCGACCCTCTACCATCGACCGGTCAAGCGCAGGCGCACCCGCCGCACCAAGGTCACGCGCGTGCCGCCGCTGCCACCCGCGCTCCGGAGACTCAGGAAGATCGCTTAGCGTCCGACCAGGGTCAGGCGGGCCACAGCCAACCGAAGGCACCCGCGGTCAGAAGGGCGTAGACGAGCCCGTCGAACATGGACTTGAGCGTGGTCGACCACCGCTGCTTGTACCAGATGGATCGCTGCATCAGGGCCAGCGAATAGCCGCTGAACGCCACGGTTCCCGTCAGCCGGAACACCTCGATGTAGTCGGCTCCGGGCTCCAGGATGCGGCCCGCCAGATAGGCTGCGAAGACCCCCACCAGCAGGCTGTACGCAAACCACTGAATCAGGCCCGGCGCCATGTTGAACACGGCGCTCGGGTGGACGACGGTGATGAACGCCACCGGGCCGCGCTCGACCTTGCCCCGGTACTCCTCCGACTTCATCACGTCCGTGGACCCCGCGTAGGGCAGCACGTAATCGCCGGGAGGGATCTCCGCGTCCTTGAGGGCGTTGAAGACCGCGTCCTCGCCCGGAAGCTTGCGGAAGTCCGTCTTGTGGTAGGGCAGAACCATGTGGATGAGCGAGCTGGCGAAGAACACCAGCACGCCGCTCACTACGATGGGCATCCACAGGGAGACGATGGAAACCATGGCCAACCTCGCCGGTGAGGGTCGAGTCTCACCGTATGGACGCCTGCCCCCGAGACGCAAGCCGGTACCAGGGATGTGGCGGCCGGGACGGGAGGTCGGCGCTCCGGCCCCCTCGGCCGGCTCCGGTGGCGATCATGCCCCGCCCAGCGCCTCCCGTGCGGCCCTGACCACGTTCTCCGCGGTGAGCCCGAACTTCTCGAAGAGCACCTCCGCCGGAGCGGACGCACCGAAGTGATCCAGGCCAACGGCGTGACCACGGTCCCCGATCCACCGGGACCATCCGAAGGTGCTGCCTGCCTCGATGGAGACCCGGGCGCGGACCGCCGGAGGAAGCACGGCGTCTCGGTACGCCCGGTCCTGGGCGGAGAAAAGGAACCAGCTCGGCAGGCTCACCACGCGGGTGGGCGTGCCGTCCGCTGTCAGCGCGTACGCGGCCTCCAGCGCGAGCCCGACTTCGGATCCGCTGGCGATGAGGATGGCTTCGGGTCGGCCTCCATCGGCTTCCCGAAGGACGTATCCGCCTCGGCGAAGCCCCTCGGCGGAGCCCAGACGCCCGGGCTCGGCTTCTCCCGTCCCCCGATCCAGCACGACGACCTTCTGCCTGCTCAAGGCCAGGAAGGCCGGGCCGTCGTTGCGCTCCACCGCCACCCGCCATGCCATCTCCGTCTCGGCCGCGTCCGCCGGACGCAGATCCATGACGTTGGGGATCATCCTCAGGGAGCCGAGCTGCTCGACGGGCTGATGCGTCGGCCCGTCCTCACCCAGCCCGATGGAATCGTGGGAATACACGTAGACCACCGGCTGACCCATGAGTCCCGCGAGGCGCACGGCGGGCCGCATGTAGTCGGAGAAGATCAGGAAGGTGCCGGCGTAGGGGCGGATACCGCCGTGGAGCGCCATGCCGTTCATGATTGAGCCCATGGCGTGCTCGCGGACTCCGTAGTGGACCACACGCCCGCCAGGGGTGGCCGGCAGCAGGCTGTCCGCACCGGCGATGTCGGTCTTGTTCGACCCGCCCAGATCCGCCGAGCCGCCGACCAGGTTCGGGATCCCCTTCGCCAGCCCCTGGATGACCTTGCCCGACCAACCCCGGGTGGCATCGGCCTTGTCCACCGACGAGAGGTCGGGGAGGTGTGCATCCCAGTCCTGCGGGAGCTCTCCGGACATCATCCCGAGGAACTCCGAGGCCAGCTCCGGATGCTTGTCCCGGTAGGACGCGAAGCGCTCTTCCCAGGTGGACTGAAGCGCGGCCCCACGCTGTCGGCAGACCGCCCAGTCCTCACGGGCCGCGTCGGCCACGTAGAAAGGCTCCAGGGACGGGTATCCCAGATTCTCCTTCGTGGCCCGGATCTCATCGGCGCCCAGGGGCGCCCCGTGCGAGGCGGCCGTTCCCGCCTTTCCAGGACTTCCGTAGGCGATGGTGGTCCTGAGCACGATGAAGGTCGGTCGCTCCGTCTCCGCGCGGGCCTGCTCGAGGGCTCGTCCGATGGCGGACGGATCGTTCCCGTCGTCCACGCGGAGCACCTGCCAACCGTAGGCGGCGACGCGGGCTCCCTCGTCCGTGGAGGTCGAGAGGTCGGTGTCGCCCTCGATGGTGATGCGGTTGTCGTCCCAGATCCAAACGAGCTTGCCCAGCTTCTGGTGACCGGCGATGGCGGCGGCCTCGTGGGACACGCCCTCCATGATGTCACCGTCGGAGCAGAGCGCGTAGGTGAAGTGGTCCACCACTTCGTGTCCGGGCCGATTGAACCGCTGCGCCAGCCACCGCTCGGCCAGCGCGAAGCCCACCGAGTTGGCCACGCCCTGACCAAGCGGGCCGGTGGTGGTCTCCGCACCGGGAATGTGGCCGTACTCCGGGTGGCCCGCGGTGGGGGAGCCCCACTGACGGAAGTTCCGGATGTCCTCCTCGCTCACCTCGTATCCGCTGAGGTGCAGGAGGGAGTACAGCAGCATGGACGCATGCCCTACCGACAGGATGAACCGGTCGCGGTCGAGCCACTCCGGGTCCGCCGGATTGTGCCGGAGGTGGTTGCGGAAGAGCTCGTATCCCACCGGGGCCAGCGCCATGGGCGTGCCGGGGTGACCCGAGTTCGCTTGCTGCACCGCGTCCATGGAGAGGACACGAACTGCGTCGATGGCCAACCGTTGGGTGTCGTTCATCCGACCACGAAGTTCACGAGACGACCGTTCACGTGGATCACTCGCCGCTCGGTCGTCCCCTCGAGATGGCGTGCGACATTCTCGTCGGCTCGTGCCGCCGCGATGACGTCGGCTTCGGCCGCGTCCTTCGCCACGTCGATGGAGCCGCGCAGCTTTCCGTTCACCTGGACCGCCAGGGTCACGGTGTCCTCCACGAGCTTGGCCTCGTCGTACTTCGGCCAGTTGGCCCCGTCGAACACGCTCCCGTCGTGGCCCAGGCGCTCCCACAGCTCCTCGGCCATGTGCGGGGCGAAGGGCGCCACCATGACCACCAGCGGCTCCACCTCGGCGCGGGCGGCCGTCCGGCCTCCTGAGCGCACCGTGTTCAGGCACTCCATGAGGGCGGCGATGGCCGTGTTGTACCCGAGCTCGGGAAGCTGCTCCGTGACCTGCTTGATGGTCTGGTGCACCTTGCGCTCGACATCGGCGTCGGGCGCCGCGTCCGGGTCACTTGTGACCACCGTGTCCCAGAGCCGGTGCAGGAAGCCGTGAGGCCCCTGGATTCCCTCCGCCCGGTAGTCGCCACCCTCCTCGAAGGGCCCGAGGAACATGAGGTAGGTACGGAACGTGTCCGCTCCGTACTCCTCGATGATGGGGTCGGGGACGATGACGTTCCCCTTGCTCTTCGACATCTTGGCGCCTTCGGCGATGATGAGGCCGTGGGCCCTGAACCTGGTGAACGGTTCCTCGAAGTCGATGTGTCCCAGGTCCTTCAGCACCATGGTGATGAAGCGGGCGTACATGAGGTGGAGCACGGCGTGCTCGTTGCCCCCGATGTACGTGTCCACCGGGAGCCACGCCTTGGTGATCTGTGGGTCGAAAGGCCGGTCGTCGAAGTCGGTGGACGGGTAGCGGAGGAAGTACCAGCTGGAGTCGAGGAACGTGTCCGACACGTCGGTCTCCCGCCGGGCTTCGCCACCGCACTCGGGACATGACGTCCTGTACCACTCCTCCACCCGAGCCATGGGGCTCACGCCGGTGTCGTCGGGCTTGAAATCCTCCACCCGAGGCAGCACGACGGGCAGCTGATCCTCGGGAACGGGCACGGCGCCGCAATCGGGGCAGTGCACCACGGGGATCGGCGGCCCCCAGTAGCGCTGCCGGGAGATGCACCAATCGTGCAGTCTGTACTGTACCCGTGCCTCTCCCCAGCCCTGGCTCGCGGCCCAGTCGGTCACCGCGCGGACCGACTCCGCCACGTCGGTACCGTCGAACTGGCCCGAGCCCACCAGGCGGCCCGGACCGACGTACGGCTCCTCCAGAGGGGTATGGGCATCGTCGTCCGGCCCCGCCACCACCCGCACGATGGGAAGGTCGAACGTCTGTGCGAACTCGAAGTCGCGCTGGTCGTGGCCCGGGACGGCCATGATGGCGCCGGTACCGTACTCCATGAGCACGTAGTCCGCGATCCACACCGGGATGGCCCGGCCCGTGGCCGGGTTGCGGCAGTACCCGCCGGTGAACACACCCGTCTTGGTGCGGTCCGCCTTCTGACGCGCCACCAGGTCCTTCTTCTGCGCCTGGGCCCGGTAGGCGTCCACGGCGTCGGCCTGCTCGGGGCGGGTGACCACGTCCACCAGAGGGTGCTCGGGAGAGAGCACCATGTACGTGGCTCCGAACACGGTGTCCGGGCGGGTGGTGTACACCTCGACCCTACGGTCCGAGTTCTTCCCCTCGGCATCCAGGATGGGGAAATGGAGCTGGGCGCCCTCGCTCCGCCCGATCCAGTTCGCCTGGGCCTTCTTGGTGGTGTCGGACCAGTCGATGGTCTCCAGGTTGTCCAGGAGCCGCTGCGCGTACTTCGTGATCTTGAAGAACCACTGGGCGATCCTGCGCTGCTCCACCGGCGTCCCGCACCGCTCGCACTCCCCGCCCACCACCTGCTCGTTGGCGAGGACCGTCATGCACGAAGGACACCAGTTCACGGGTGCTTCCTTCCGCTCGGCCAGTCCCGCCTTGAAGAGCTGGAGGAAGATCCACTGCGTCCACTTGTAGTAGGCCGGATCCGTGGTGTCGACCGTGTGTGTCCAGTCGAACATGCCGCCGGTCCGGCGGAGCTGGCGCGTGAAGTTCCGCACGTTGGACGGGATCAGGTCCATCGGATGCGTGCCCTGCTTCAGGGCGAAGTTCTCCGAGTGGATCCCGAAAGCGTCGAAGCCGATGGGCTCGAAGACGCGATGGCCCCGGAGCCGCTGATATCGACCGTGCACGTCGGCGCCGGTGAAGGCGTAGATGTTGCCCACGTGCAGCCCCTCCGCGGAGGGGTAGGGGAACATCATGAGGTTGAAGAAGGGGCGCTCGGGAGCGAGGAGCTCCTCGGTGGTGAACGCGTTCGTGCCGCGCTCGTCCCACAGGCGCTGCCACTTTTCTTCGATCGCGGACGGCTGGTAGCCGTCCTTCTCGGGTTGGGCCATGGCTCGGTACTTCACGGGGCGACGCGGGCGGGCGGGCACGGTGGGGTGGCCGCACGGGGCCGCGTGGAGAACCGCTAAGCTACATGGCCGGGCCAGGGGACCCAAGGGCGGCGGGGCAGCCGGTCCCCGCACCCGTCGCCGGCACCGAGCTTGCCCACGCGGTTATCGTTCTGCTTCCGACCTTTCGTCTCCGCCTCTCTGCCGATGTCCGACAAGAAGAAGATCTCGGGAGCCAGCCTCCGACACGCCTTCGAGGAGATCATCTGGCCTCGTCGGAAGCTCATCTTCCTCGGCCTGGTCCTCATCCTGCTCAATCGACTGAGCGGCCTGGTCCTGCCGGCGTCGACCAAGTACCTGGTGGACGACGTCATCGCGGGAGGGAACGGTGACCTCCTCTACCAGCTGCTGGGTCTGGTGGGCCTGGCCATCGCCGTACAGTCGGCCACCTCCTACGCGCTCACCATGCTGCTCAGCGTGGAGGCGCAGCACCTCATCGCCAATCTGAGGGCCCAGGTCCAGCAGCACGTGATCCGGCTTCCCGTGCGGGTCTTCGACAACACCAAGTCCGGCGAGCTCGTGTCGCGCATCATGGACGACGTGGAAGGCGTCCGGAACCTGGTGGGGACCGGGCTCGTGCAGCTCGTGGGCGGGAGCGTGACCGCGGTGGTGGCGTTGGTCTTCCTGATGGACATCGACCCCGTCATGACACTGCTGGCCATCTTCCCGCTCCTGGCCTTCGGGTGGGTGTCGTCCAAGGCGTTCACCACGCTACGACCGGCCTTCCGCGAGCGCGGTCAGATTCGGGCCGAGGTCACCGGCCGGCTCACGGAGGCCCTGGGCGGCATCCGTGTCATCAAGGGTTTCCACGCCCTCGAGAAGGAGGCGGAGATCTTCTACGGGGGCGTGCTCCGGATCTTCGACAACGTGAAGACCACGCTCCGGACGTCCAGCATGGTCACGAGCCTGGGCACGTTCTTCATGGGCCTGGCCAGCGTGCTCATCATGGGGTACGGCGGCCGCCTGGTGCTCCTGGACCAGCTGACCCTCGGCGAGCTCTTCAGCTTCACCCTCTTCCTGGGATTCCTCATCGCCCCGGTCCTCCAGATCTCCAACATCGGCACGCAGATGACCGAGGCCTTCGCCGGGCTGGACCGGACGGCCGAGCTCCTCGGGTGGCCGCAGGAGGACGACGATCCTCTGCGAACCGAGACCATGCCCCCGGTGGAAGGGCACCTGAAGTTCGAGGACGTGCACTTCGCCTACGACGCGGACAAGCCCGTTCTGCACGGGATCTCCTTCGAGGCCGATCCTGGATCGGTGGTGGCCCTCGTGGGGAGCTCGGGGTCGGGCAAATCCACCATCGCCGGACTGGCGGCCTCGTTCCTCGAGCCGGCGGAAGGGAAGGTGTTGGTGGACGGGATGGACTTGCGGCGTGTCCAGCTCGCGTCGTACCGGAAGCAGCTCGGGCTGGTCTTCCAGGACGATTTCCTGTTCGACGGCACCATTCGGGAGAATCTTCGCTTCGCTCGTCCCGGGGCCACCGACGCGGAGGTGGAGGACGCGGCACGCATGGCGTACGTGTCCGAGTTCACCGATCGCTTCCCCGACGGCCTGGACACCGTCATCGGAGAGCGCGGCGTGAAGCTCTCCGGGGGACAGCGCCAGCGCGTCACCATCGCCCGGGCCATCCTGGCCAATCCCCGCATTCTGCTGCTCGACGAGGCCACGTCCAGCCTGGACACGGAGAGCGAGGCCCTCATTCAGAAGAGCCTCGGTGTCCTCCTGAAAGGCCGTACCACGTTGGTCATCGCCCACCGGCTGTCCACCATCCAGCGCGCGGACCTCATCCTGGTGGTGGAGGACGGGCGCATCGTGGAGTGGGGACGGCACGACGAGCTCATGGCTCGGGACGGCCGGTACCACGAGCTGTACACCGTTCAGGCGCGGATCTGACCCGGCCGCTGGGCCGCGGTCGCCCCCCTCTTTCTAGGGTCGGTCGCTCTCGGCCGAGGCCACCGTGGACGCGCCGCCCGGGAGCAGGTCGAACGGGTCGTCCACCGTCTCCACCCCGGCCCGGAGGTCTTCCAGCACGCGGGTGAGGTCCCCGTCCCGGGCCTCCAGGTACGCCGCGAAGTCGGGCAGGCGGTGGTAGTATCGCATCCGTGCCAGGAGGGTGGCGTTGTTCAGGGGCGTGTCACGGAAGCCCTGGAACGTGAACTGCTCCAAGGTGGGCTGAAGCTCCTCGTCGAATCGTCGCAGGGCTTCCCGGAATACGTCCTGACGCCGTTCAAGCTTGGCGGCGGTGATGTAGCTGGGGTTCTCGTAGATGGACCGTAGCTCGGCCACGAGGCCGTCGATGAACACGCTGAATCGCTGAAAGTCGCGCCATCTGGCCTGGGCCCGTCGGCATCGCACCGAGTCGGGGCCACCCCCTTCACGGGTGCAGAAGAACTCGATGGCGGCCACGCGCCCGACGAAGGTGGCGAAGCTCTCGTTGAACCCCACCTGGCCCGGCACGAAGAGGTGCTGGTGGGACAGCTCGTGGAACACCGTTTCCCCGACGTCCACGTCGTCGGCGCGGAGCACCGACGACAGGAGTGGGTCGTTGAACCAACCCAGCGTGCTGAACGCGGAGGTGGGCCGGACGTAGGTGTCCCATCCTTCGGCGTCCAGCTCGGCCTGCTCACCGAATGCGTCGTCGTAGTCGAAGAACCCCTTGTAGGGAACCCGCCCCACCACCGGAAACCACCACGTCTTGGCCTGGAGCCGGTCCGGGTACGCTGCCGAGAGGACGAGGGCCAGGGTGTCGCTCTCCAGCTCCGTGTACATGGTGTACGACTCCCCGACGTCGATGCCGAGCTGTTCCGATGCGAATCGGCGCGCTTCGAGAACCCAGGCCAGCTTCGCACGCGTGGCCTCGTCGGCCGTGGAGTCGTTGAGCACCCTGTGGATGGGCTGCCGGGCTCGGAGGATCCGCATCTCCGCCAACCCTGCCTTCACGACGTATGCCGGTGAGCACGCCGCGCAGCTGGCCACGAGAGCCAGCACCGCCAGAGCCAGGACCAGGCGATGGCGCATGCTACTCGACGTACTGGCGCGCATCGGGATCGACGGCGACCCGGAGCTCCACCAGGTCCGCTTCTGCGGCGATCTCGTCGGGGAGCGACGTGGCCGCAGCCGTCAGGGCCTCGCGGGCGTCGTCGGCCTCGACCCTGTAGGTGTGGTACCGCTGGTACCTTCCGCCATACCGTACGGTGATGTCGAAGTACATGACTCAATCTACCGAGACCCGGGCGCTGTACCTATCCTCCGGACCATGACTTCCGTCCCTCTCGCCTATCGGATCGCCATGGCCGCCGCCCGCGCCGCGGCGCCCGTGCTCTCCGGTTCGGGCTCCAAGCTCGGACGGGGTCTCGCCGGGCGGCGGGACGCGCACGGGATCTTGCGGGCGTGGGGGGAGGCCCGGCGGGACCCGAGCCGCCCCCTGGCGTGGTTCCATGCACCCAGCGTCGGCGAGGGGCTGCAGGCCCTCGCCATCATGGAGGCGCTGCGTTCGGCGGTGCCGGGACTCCAGGTGGTCTATACGTACTTCTCACCTTCCGCGGAGAGTCTCGGGGCGCGCTTCGGCGCGGACGTCGCCGGGTACCTGCCGTGGGACCAGGCGCCGCTCGTCGGACCGGTCCTGGAGGCGGTCCGCCCCGACGTCCTGGTCTTCACGAAGACCGAAGTGTGGCCGGTACTCGTCAGCGAGGCCGTCCAACGCGGGATTCCCGTGGCCCTGGCCGCCGCCACCGTGCCGCCCAACGCCGGGCGCCTCCGGTGGCCGGCCCGCGCCTTCCTGAGTGACACGTGGCGGTCTCTGTCCGCGGGGTACGCCTGCTCACCCCAGGATGCCCAGGGGCTCGAAACGTTGGGCCTCCCGCCGGAGCGTATTCTGGTGACCGGAGACCCGGGGATCGACTCGGCGGCGGAGCGGTCGGGGGCAGCGGACGTGGCATCTCCTCATCTCGCACCGTTTCGTGACCATCCCGCGCCGACGGTGGTGGCGGGCTCCACCTGGCCCTCCGACGAGGACGTGCTCATCCCCGCGCTGACCGCCGTCCGCGAGCACGTCCCGGGGCTCCGCGTCATCCTCGCTCCACACGAGCCGACGGAGGACCGTGTAGGTTCGCTCATCGGGACCTTCATCGAACGGGGTTGGCACCCCGGGTCCCTGGCCCACGTGGAAGCCGACGGCGAGCCCGGTGGCGCGGACGCGGTGGTGGTGGAGCGTGTCGGGGTATTGGCGGATCTGTATCATGCCGGGTCGGTGGCGTACGTCGGCGGCGGCTTCCACGACGCCGGCCTCCATTCCGTCCTGGAGCCCGCGGCGGCCGGACTTCCCGTGCTGTTCGGACCGGGCCATCAAAACGCCCGGGCGGCCGCCGAGCTCGTCGAAGCGGGAGCGGCGGCGGTGATCCATGACGCCGGTGAGGCCGCCGAGGCCCTCCATGGGCTGCTCAGCTCGCCCGAAAGAAGATTGTACGCCGGCGAGCGTGCCCTTCGGTATATTGAGAGTCACCGCGGAGCGGCCCTGAGGACGGCCCGGGCCCTCGCATCGCTCTTCACCGGACCCGATTCCCGATGACCGACTTCCAGGACGTGGAAGAGATCACGCCCACCGAGCTGAACGAACGCTTCGAGGCAGGCGACGCACCGCTTCTCGTGGACGTGCGCGAGCACTTCGAGAGGGACATCGCCGACCTCCCTGACCGTGGTCAGCTCAGGATTCCCACCGGGGAGTTCATGTCGCGGATGTCCGAGATCGACCCGAACCGCGAGGTGGTGTTGTATTGCCGATCCGGGGGGCGGAGCGAGTGGGCGGCCAAGCTGCTCCTGTCCAAGGGGTACGAGCGCGTGCTCAACCTCACCGGAGGCGTGCTCGGCTGGAGAAAGGAAGTCGATCCATCCCTACGCGCCTACTGACGGACCCGTCATGACCACCTCTCCAGCGGCCCGCGGCTGGGTTTGCCTGGTACTCGCCGGTGCCATGGCGTGTGAGGCCGGACCGCCGGCTTTCGATACGCCGGCGGCGGACCCCTCAGCGGAGGCGGTCGCCGTCGAGGCGGAGGCGGAGGACGACGCCCGACCGGGCGATGGTCCGGCGGCGGATCCGCTCCGAGCCCCGCCGCCTGCGGCGTCGGCAGCCGACGGCGGGGTGTCCACGTCGCCCGAGCCTCCCATCCCCGCGGCGCCGGGTCGCCCGGACTA
>CAYGKI010000072.1:0-11517 GCA_964350235.1 uncultured Gemmatimonadaceae bacterium
CCTCGGGCCCGAGCTGCTCGATGATCTCGACGGCGCAGGGCCGCTCTTCGGAAGCCTCGGTGGGACGGCACGACAGGATCCGCTCCCGGCTGGGGGTCTCGGAGACGCCCTGGACGTTGTACGGACCGCCGATGACCAGGTCCTTCATGTGGGCCGGCGTGGTTACGCCATAGCCACCCCCGGCGCCGATCTGCCGGTCCGCGATGGACCAGTCGTGAGGCGACAGGACGTCCTCCATGGGGCCTTCGTTCTGCTTGATGAAGGCCGCGGTGATCCGATGGGGTCCGGCCGTGACGAACAGGGGCTCGGGGAGCTCGAGCATCACGCCGTTGGGATCGGCCACGGACATCCAACGATCGAAGTGGATGAGCTGACGGCGCTCGCCGTCCACCGACACCTCGATGTCCTCGTCCTTGTAGGTGCCGCCGTACACGCCACCCGTGGTGGTGTGCTCGAAGGTCATGCGGATGGTGTACTCGGCGTCGGCCGGGAAGTTGTGGACGACGCTGATTCCGCCACGGGTGCCGTACGGAGCCCCCGGGACGCGCTCCCACTGGGAGGTGTAGCCGGAGTTGGTGTAGGTCGCCGAGAGTGGCGTGGCGTCCGGGTTCCCCATGGCCAGGCGGCTGATCTCCGCCGCGGCGTTCATGTAGGAGCTGAGCAGCGTGGGCGACAGCATCTGCACGTCGGCGATGTTGTCGAAGTTGGCGCTCTTCGTGTCCAGAGGCAGGAAGTCTCCGGCGTCGATCTCGAGATCCAGGAGATCACGGACGGACCGCTGGTACTCGGCACGGTTCAGACGCTGGAACGTCCGAGCGCCCGGATCCGGGTGCTCGGCGGCGATCTCGTCGATCCGGTCCTCCAAGGAGACGGCCAGCGCCACGAGCGTGTCCCCAGCCGGCCGGTTGGCGCCCGGAGGCGGCATCATGCCGGCACGGAGCTTCACGATGACCTTCTCCGCCAGCGCCGCGTCCGTCTCCGGTGCCTCGGCGTCGAAGTCCTCGAGGGAGAGGTTCCCCTGGAGGCGGCGCTCGCTGTGACAGCGCACGCAGTACCGGTCGATGACCTCGTTGCTGGCGAGTCCGGACGCGAGCTCGTCGAGGGCTTCCCTCTCCACCGCCACCGCGTCGGCGTTCTCGCCGGGTTGCGGTACCACGGTGGGGCCGCCGACGTACATCATCAGCGCGCCCGTTGCCGCAATCACTGCGGTGCCAATCTTCATCCGGCCTCCCCTTCTACCTTGGCTTGCACCGGCTCACGTCCCGGGGACCCGGGTCATGGAGCCGGTCGAAAGTCTGTTCGAATCACTTCGACCACGCACGGGGATCTCGAGGGCCTGTGTCGCCCCCGAGAACCCCTTTTCTCCGATACCTGTCTTCAACTCTAATTCTTAACCGTCGCATAAGCGTGACGCCAGCTTGACCGAGCCGAGCGCCAACATCTCCGGTCTGTACCCGAGAAGACACGCGTGCCCCGCAAAGCGTTGAGCGTCGGCGGGGCACCTCGGTGCCCGAGGGCCCGGGTGTACACCGCGCCTCAGTGCCCGTGACGGTCGTGGCTTTCCTCGTACTTCAGCTGAGCGTGCATCCGCGCCTTGCCCTGGGCGGCGTCCCGCTTCTTGGCCGCCCGCATGGCCAGGTCGTGTGTGGCCTCCGACTTCACCGCCGGAGTGGAGAGCAGCCGCTCCACGGAGGCGCTGTCGCACGACGGGCAGGCGACGCCGGACGTCTCACCGACCTTCCGCACCAAGAGCTCGAACCGGTTCCCGCAATCCTGGCAGGAATACTCGTAGATAGGTATGATGTCACCCTCACGTCCAAGGTGCCTGTTCAACTTCGTCACGTTCAAGATACACGGAACGCGTGGGGGAGTGCCCGGTGCGCGCAACACACGCACCCCTTCCCGGGTAGAGAACGGCAGCCCACACCACGAGCGACCGATTCGCCGGAGGAATGAAAGAGATGGACACCCGTACCGCCCGCTTCCGCTTCCTTGGAACGGCGCTGCTGACGGCCTCGTTCGCCATCGCGGCCCCGGCCACGCAAGCGGAAGCCCAGGCCCAGCAGACCGCGGACGCGACCAGCAACCTGACCGACGAGCGTCTCACCCAGTACGCGCAGCTCCACCAGGCCATCAACGCCGCTCGGGACGAGTTCCAGGCGGCGAAGGCCGCCGTCCACGACCGTGAGGCGAGGGAGCGCCTTCGCGAGGAGATGGACGAGAGGCTGCACGGGCTCTACGAGGAGCACGGCATGGCGAAGGAAGACTATGACGCCATCACCTTCATGGTCAGCATCGACAACGAGGTACGCACGCGCGTCGAGGAGATCATGGCGACACTGATGACTCCGGACGAGCGCTGACCCGGCGCTCCTGCACCGTGGGATGTGAAAAGACGAAGGCCCCGGCGGGACACCCGCCGGGGCCTTCGTTCTGTGTACCCACCCGTGAGGAGTGACGGCCTCCGCCTACCTCAGCAGGACACGCAGTTGTGGTTGTTCACCGCGCCCAGGCTCTCCAGAAGCTGGATGGTGGCCGGGAACGGGGTGATGCGCTGCACCGGGCCGTTGGCCATGTCCACCGTGGTCTGGCCCCGCCTGCTCACCGCCATGACATCGGCCCCCTGCTCCACCAGGTACAGGATGAGCTCGTTGTCGCCCCTGGCCGCCGCATGGTGCACGGCGTTGTAGCCGTTGTGATCCCGGGCGTTCACGTCAGCCCCCAGCTCCTCGACGAGATACCGCATGGCCGGCAGCCACGCATCGGGGACGTGCCGGTGGATGTTCGCGGCGAACCCTTCGCCGTACCCGACGCCGGCGGCGGCGTGGATGGGATACACGGCCGGCCCTCCCACGGGGATCTCCGGCAGCCCGGAGGGATCGAGGCGCTCCTCCTCTACCTCCTCGACTTCACGCCCGAAGCCTCCACGACGCCGGGATTCCCCTTTGAGGGTGGCGATGTTCGGGTCGGCGCCGTACGCCACGAGCATCCGCATGGCCTCGATGTCCAGGGCGTAGGCCGCCCGCCAGAACGGGGTGGCGCCCGTGCGGTCCACGCCCAGGTAGTCTCCACCCCAGGACGTGAACCACAGCTGCTTCTTCAACCGGACGTTGGGATCCACGCCTGCATCCAGGAGGACGCGCATCACGTCGAGATAGCTCGCCTCCTGCTGCATGTAGTGGGCGGGCTGCGGGTGGCGCGACTTGGGAATCCACTGGGTATTGAGCGCCGTATACAACGCCGTGGCGCCGGAATCGTTGGCCAGGTGCGGGTCGGCGCCCAGCTCCAGGAGCTGCAGCGCCAGGTCGAAGTGCCCGTTGATTGTCGCCATCACCAACGGCGGCGTCCCGTCTCCGGCGCTGCGCCCATCGATGTCCGCCCCGCCCTCGAGGAGCGCCATGGTGGCGGGCACGCTTCCCTCCCGTACCGCTAGGAGCAGCGCGGTGAGCCCACCGTACCCCCCGATGGCGTTGGATGCCGCCTCGGGCCGGCGCATGGCGCCTTCCTCGATGGGGCGCGGAGGCGTGAGCGTGGGTCGATCGGCGGCGGCCGGGGGACGCCCCGCCTGACGGGCGGACTCGCGAGCCTGCTGGTCGGCCCGATCCTCGGCCTCACGCGTGGCCATGTCCAACACGTAGGCGCGAAGCTCCACGTCCGCTCCATGCTCCAGGAGAGCCTCGATGACCTCGGCTCTTCCCGCCGCCGCGGCGAACATGAGCGGCGTCTGGCCCCATCGCGTATCGCGAGCGTCGGGATCCGCTCCGTGCTCCAGCAGCGCCAGGGCAGCCGCGGGGCTCGCCGAGGTGGCGGCGAAGTGCAGCGGCGTCACGGCACCCGTGGACGTGGTGGAGGCGGGTGACGCCCCGGCCTCCAGAAGGGCCTGGAGGACGTGGGTATGCCCGCCCCGGGCGGCCAGATGGGTGGGCGTGTAGGCGCCCATCCTCGTCACCGGGTTCAACGACGCTCCGGCGTCCACGAGTAGGCGCGCCACCTCCGCGTCCCCGCGCTCGGCGGCCCAATGCAGGGCGGTCATGCCGTCACCCTGGGCCGCGTCGGGGTCACCACCCCTCTGGAGGAGCGTCCGTACGGCCTCCACGTCGCCACGCATGGCCGCATCGGCTACCGGGGCCTCCGGCGGCACGGCGCCCGCGAGGGAGAGCGTGGTCACCACCAGCATCGACAGGACGCCCACCCAACCCTTGGGGCGGCGGGTCCCAGCCGTCCGTCCAGCGCTCATGGTCATCTCCTCGAGGCTCGTCACCGGGCGTCCGTGGCGGACGTCGGCATGGTGAGGGCGAGCTCCCCGGTGCTGTCACCGAAGTGCTCGATGTCGTCCATTCCCATCTTGTGCATCAACGACAGCATGGCGTTGGCCATGGGCGTCCCGTCCGGGGCCTTCACGTGGAGATTCCCCTCCAGCGTGCCGTTCCCCTTGCCCAACACGACGAGAGGGCAGCGCCTGTGGTTGTGCAGGTTTCCGTCGGCCATGGGAGAGCCGAAGACGATCATGGACTTGTCGAGCATGGTGCTGTCCCCTTCCTGGATCTGGCTGAGCTTCTCCAGGAAGTAGGGGAGCATGCTGACGTGGTACTGATTGATCTTCGCGAAGTCCAGCACCCGCTCCTCCACGCCGCCGTGGTGGGAGGCGGGATGGAACGGCGTGTCCGATCCGCTCTCGGGATAGACCCGGGCGGAGGCGTCACGACCGGTCTTGAACGCAAAGACGCGCGTCATGTCGGAAGCGAAGGCCAGGGCCTGCAGATCGAACATGAGGTGCATGTGCTCCGAGAAGGAGTCGGGCACGCCGGCGGGCGCCTCGGGAAGCTCCCGCTGCTCGCCGCTGGTGTTCTGCGCCTCGATGCCCTGGATGCGCCGTTCGATCTCGCGGACGTTGTCCAGGTACCGATCGAGCCGGGCGTGGTCGTTGGGGCCCAGGTTCCGCCGCAGGCTCCGCATGTCGTCGTTGATCCAGTCCAGGATGCTGCTGCTGGTGCGCCGACGACGCGCCCGCTCCTCGGGGGTTCCGCCGGCGCCGAAGAGCATGTCGAAGGCCACCCGCGGGTCCCGGACCATGGGAAGCGGCTCGGTGGGAGACGCCCAGCTCAGTGAGTCGGTGTAGACACAGGAGTACCCGTAGGCACACCCGCCGGACTGATCCACGTTCTCGATGCAGAGCTGCATGGACGGAATGGGGGTGTCCTGCCCGAACCGCTGCGCGTACAGCTGGTCCATGGACGTGCCCACGAAGACGTCCGAGCTCTCCGTCTGCTTTGGGTGCGACTGGGTGAGGAAGACCGCGCTGGACCGGAAATGGTCTCCGCCGATCTCGTTGGGCTCGAAGGCCTCCGCCATGCGGACGTCGGTGTTGCTGACGATGGTGAGGTACTCCCGCCACGGATCCAGCGGGCTGAGCGCGCTGGGGGACAGGTCGAAGCTCCGACCGGTGGCGGCCGGCGCCCACAGGTTCTGGGACGCGCCCCAATCGTTGCTGCCCGCGCAGCCGTGCACCAGCTCGATGGCGACGAAGCGCGTCCGATCGAACTCGGCCATCGCCTCGGCGCTCCGGAGGCCGGCAGGCACCATGGCTTCCAGGAACGGAAGCGACACCGTGGCCCCTACCCCCTTCAGAAACGTACGTCGCTCGATCTTCTTGCCCGTGATGAATCGCATGGTCCCTGGTTCTCCTATTGGAACGCTTGGCTGCCGATCAGGCGTCAGTGTTGATTGGAGGTCGCGGTGGACACCGCGCCCGCGCGCTGCATCTGGAACGCGTCACTCGTGACGACGCCCAGGACGAAGGATGAGATGCGGTACTCGTCGTCCTCCGCCTCCCGGACGATCCGCCGGATGGTCGGCTGGTCGTACCACTCCACCCGCCGCCCCAGGGCATAAGCCATGAGGTTGGACGTGAAGGACCGGAGCAGCAGCACCGGACGGTCCAACAACGCCTCCTGCAGGGCCCTCGGTCCGTCCACCGGCGTGCCGTCGTACAGCTCGCCGTTGGTCTCCAGAGCGACCCCATTCTCCTTGATGCGCCACTTCCCCGTCATGTCGTAGCTGTCCAGGGCGAGGCCCAGCGGATCGATGAACCGATGACATGCGTTGCACGTCGGGTTGGCGCGGTGCACCTCCATACGCTCCTTCGTGGTCAGCATTCGTCCCTCGCTGGCCTCGTCGGAAGTCTCCTCGAGCGGCGGCACGCCAGGCGGCGGCGGCGGGGGGGGTGTCCCCATCACCACCTCCATGATCCACTTCCCGCGGAGCACCGGAGAGGTCCTGCCCGCGTGCGACGTGAGGGTGAGGATGGCGCCGTGCCCCAGGATCCCACGACGGTAGTCGTAGGGGTACTCCACCCTGCGGAAGGCGTCGCCGGAGACGTCCGGGATGCCGTAGTGCCGGGCGAGTCGCTCGTTCACGAATGTGTAGTCCGCCGTGTACAGCTCGAACATGCTCCGGTCCTCACGGACCAGGTGCGTGAAGAACATCTCGGTCTCGCGGAGCATGGCATCCGCGAGCTGCTGGTGGTAGTCGGGGGCGAACCGCACGTCCGGGTGGACCTTCTCCAGATCCTGGAGCCTGAGCCACTGGGCGGCGAACCTGGTGCTCAACGCCTCGGCGCGCGGGTCGCTCAGCATGCGCCGCACCTGCGCCTCCAGCACTCCGGCGTCGGACAGCCGGCCCTCGGCGGCAAGACCCAGGAGCTCGTCGTCGGGCGGGAGCCCCCAGAGGAAGTAGGAGAGTCGGCTGGCCAGGTCGTTGTCCGAGATCCTGTAGGTATCCCCGAGCTCGACGTCCCCCGGCGCCTCTTCGAAGCGGAAGACGAAGTGCGGGCTGGCCAGCATGGCCTCCAGGACCGTGCGGACGCCGATCTCGAAGCCGCCTTCCTCCAGGCCCATGTCGTAGAACCCGAGCAGCGCCTCACGGTCGTCGTCGGTGAGGGGGCGCCGGAACGCCTCCGGCCCCAGGTGCTCCACGATCTCCGCCGCGCAGGCCCGGGCCTCCGCGGAGCGGGCATCGGCGTCGCCGGGATGGCACACGAAGATCCGGTCCCGGATCTCGTGGTCCGACACGCCGGTGACGTTCCACGGACCGGCCACCACCAGGTCCCGCATGTGCGGGAGTGAAAGCACGCCGTACTCACCGGCGATAGCGGTGCTGGCCAGAGACCAGTCGTGGGGCCGGACCAGGTCCTGCACCGGACCCTCCATCCGCTTCACGAACGCCGCGGTGACGCGCTTCGGTCCAGCCGTGACGCGGATGGGGTCGGTGCGCATCTCGACCCCCTCGGGGTTCTCCACGTGCATCCAGCGGTCGAAGTCCAGCAGCGCCACCCGCTCACCGTCGATGGAGATCTCCACCTGCTCCGGGTCGTCGGGCGTCGCCAGCGACGACCTTCCGTTCCCCACCGCCGTGCCCGTGGTCTCGTGATGGAACGAGAACCGGAAGACATACTCGCCGTCCGCCGGGAAGTTGTGCACCACCGACGTGCCGCCACGCGTGCCGAAGGGCGCGCCCTCCACCCGCTCGGTCTGGGAGACCCAACGCGGGATGCGGTACTGCCGCTCCAGCGGCGTGGCCGTGGGGTTGCCCACCGCCAGCCGGCTGATCTCCGCCGCCGCAGTCAGGTACGCGTCGAGGAGCGTGGGCGACACCATCTGGACATCGGCGATGTTGTCGAAATTGTTGGACTTGGTGTCCAGCGGCAGGTAATCGCCCGCATCGATCTCCAGGCCCAGCAGATCCCGGACGGACCGCTCGTACTCGGCCCGGTTCAACCTCTGGAACGTGCGCCCACCGGGGTTGGGATTGGCCTCCGCGGCAGCGTCCAGCCTGCCCTCGAGCGCCACCACCAGCGCGGTGAGCGAGTCACCTGCCGGCCTGCTGGCTCCGGGAGGAGGCATCATCTCGGCCCTGAGCTTGACCACCAGCTTCTCGGCGAGGACCGGATCGTCGCTGGGCACCCCGGCGTCGAAGTCCTCGAGGGAAAGGTTGCCCTGCAGGCGCCGATCGCTGTGACAGCGAACGCAGTAGCGATCGATGAGCGCGTTCTCGGCTTCGGGGTCGTCGAGCACCAGCGGTGACGGATGGGCGCCCGTCGCGGAAGATGGTGTCTCGATCTCACCCGGAGCGTGGGTCCCGGACTCGGATCCGGCCGGCCCCAACGCCACGAGCGTCAGGAGCGTTCCCGACGTGGCGATGGCAGTGATCAAGGTCTTCAAGCGCTTCCTTCTCCTGGGCAGTTCGTCGTTCTATCGCATCGAGCCGCGGACGGCCTTCCGGCACGCACGCGGCTCGATGGGCCGTGTCGGCTCGTGCTTCAGATCAACACGAGACGCAGTTGTTGTTGTTCACCGCCCCGAGGCTCTCCAGGAGCCGGATGGTGGCGGGGAACGGTTGAATCCGTTGGACGGGGCCATTGGCCATGTCCACGGTGGTCTGACCTCGCCGGCTCACGGCCATGACATCGGCGCCGTTGGCCACGAGGAGCTCGATCATCTCGTTGTCCCCCCGGGCCGCGGCATGGTGCACCGCGGTGTATCCGTTGTGGTCACGGGCGTTCACGTCCACGCCCAGCTCTTCCACGAGGTAACGCATGGCCGGCATCCAACCTTCGGGAACGTGCCGGTGCGCGTTGCCCGCGTACCCCTCGCCGTACCCCACGCCGGCGGCGGCATGGATGGGCCAGACTCCGGGTCCACCCACGGGCACCGGGGGCAGACCGGATGGATCCGTCCCTTCACCCCCTCCCCCCCTCCGCCGCTCCGGCGGCTTGACGGTGGGGATGTTGGGATCGGCCCCGTAGTCCACGAGGAGCCTCATGGCATCCACGTCGGTGGCGTAGGCCGCACGCCAGAACGCCGTCGATCCCGCGGCGTTGATGCCGAGGAGGTCGAAGGTGTAGGACATGTACCAGAGGTGCTGGTCGAGGCGCGCGTCGGGGTCGGCTCCCGCCTCGAGGAGCTTCTCCATCACCTCGAGATATCCCGCCTGCTGCTGCTGATAGGCCTGCTGCTGCGGGTAGCGTGCCTTGGGCGCCCACTGGGTGTTCAGGGTGGTGTACAGCGGGGTGGCGCCGGCGACGCTGGCCAGGTTCGGGTCGGCGCCCCGGTCCAGCAGGTCGAGCGCCAGGTCGAAGTGGCCGTTGATGGTCGCCATGAGCAGCGGAGCCGTGCCGTCGCCGGCGCTCTGCTGATCGATGTCGGCTCCGCCGTCCACCAGCGCCAGGGCCGTCTCCCGATGACCTTCCCGTACGGCGTGGAGGAGGGCGGTCAGTCCGCCCTGGGTCCCGACCAGGGCCGTGAAGCCCTCGAATGCCTCGGGATCCTGGGGACGCTCCGGCGCGTCCGCGGAGATGGTCTGGGACTGCTGGATCTCCTGGGCTGCCCTTACCGCCGCTTGGACCTGGCTCGGGTCGGGCCGCCAGTTGGGCGGGTTCCCGGCCTGCTCCCGGAACGACGCCAGGACCTGGTCCCGGATCTCGCCCGCCGTGCGATCCACGGCCTCCATGGCCGGGACGTCGTTGACATAGGTGGTGAGCGACGGATCCGCCCCATGCTCGAGCAGGAGGCGCACCGCGTCCGTCCGGCCCGCCGAGGCCGCGAACACCAGAGGCGTCTGACCCCAACTCTCCTCGCGAACGTCCATGTCCGCCCCGTGCTCGAGGAGCACGCGGAGCGCCTCCGTGCGGCCCGACGCTGCGGCCAGGTGCACGGCGCGGGCGCCACCGGACGATGTCTGTGCCTCGGGATCGGCCCCGCCCTCGAGCAGGGTCCCGACGACGTCGGCGAACCCGCCGCGAGCCGCCAGGTGGAGCGGCGTGTAGCTCCCGATCCGCGTGGCGGCTTCGGGATTGGCTCCGGCATACAGCAGCGTGGAGGCGAGATCACCTGCACCGTTGTAAGCCGCCCAATGGAGGGCGGTCATCCCGTCCCCCTGGGCAGCGTTCACGTCCGCGCCGCTTCTGAGGAGCTCGACCACCCGCTCCACGTCGCCGTCCATGGCGGCATCCGCCACGGGCGCCTCTGGCGGCACCGCCGCCGACAGCGCCAGAGCCACCACCAACGTCAACGGCGCCCAGACTCTCTGGGGTCGGCGCGTCCCGGTCCGACGTGTCACGTTCACGCGTCGACTCATCGGGCCTGAGTGGTGGCGGAGGGCGCCCCGAACGAGAACTCTCCGGTGCTGTCGCCGAAGCTCTCCATGTCGTCCATACCCAGCCTGTGCATGAGGCTCAGCATGGCGTTGGCCATGGGCGTCCCATCGGGCGCCTTCAGGTGCAGGTTCCCTTCCAGCTGACCGTTCCCCCGCCCGAGCACGATGAGCGGACAGCGGCGGTGGTTGTGGATGTTGGGATCACCCATGGGAGATCCGAAGAGGATCATGGTCTTGTCCAGCATGGTGCCGTCTCCCTCCTGGATCTCGTTCAGCTTCTCCAGGAAGTAGGGCAGCATGCCCACGTGATACCGGTTGATCTTCTCGAAGTCCAGGATGGCCTCTTCGTTGCCCCCGTGATGCGAAGCAGGGTGGAACGGCTTGTCCGTACCGCTCTCTGGATACACCCGGCTCGACGCGTCCCGTCCCATCTTGAAGGAGAAGACGCGCGTCATGTCGGAAGCGAAGGCCAGCGCCTGGATGTCGAACATGAGGCGCATGTGCGCCTCGAAGGAATCGGGCACACCCGTCGCCGCTGCTCATCGACGGCGCACCGGACGGGACGCTCTGGATGCGCCGCTCGAGCTCCCGAACGTTGTCGAGATACCGTTCGAGCCTCCGGTGGTCGTTGGGCCCGAGCTCACGCTGGAGGTAGGACACCTCGTCGGTGATCCAGTCGAGAATGCTGGCGTTGGTCCGGCGCCTACGCGCCCGCTCCTCGGGGGTCGAGCCGGCGCCGAAGAGCATCTCGAAGGCGACACGGGGATCCCGGATGAGGGGGAGCGGCTCCGTGGGAGACGCCCAGCTGATGGAGTCGGTGTACACGCAGGAGTAACCGTACGCGCATCCTCCCGACTGATCCACGTTCTCGATGCAGAGCTGCATGGACGGAATGGGGGTGTCCTGCCCGAACCGCTGCGCGTACAGCTGGTCCATGGACGTGCCCACGAAGACGTCCGAACCGCGTGTCTGCTTCGGGTGCGCCTGCGTCAGGAACACCGCGCTGGACCGGAAGTGGTCCGCACCGATCTCGCCCGGCGCATAAGCTTCGGCCATGCGGGTGTCGGTGTTGCTGATGATGGTCAGATGCTCACGCCATGGATCGAGCGGGCTCAGCGAGCTGGGCGAGAGATCGAAGTTCTTCCCGACCTCGGCTGGCGACCAGAGATTCTGGGTGGCACCCCACTCGTTGCAGCCCGCGGCCCCGTGTACCTGCTCGATGGCGACGAACCGGGTCCGCTCACCCTCGGCCCAGGGTCGGCCCGCAGGAACCATGGCATCGAGAAGCGGGAGCGCTACCGTGGCGCCGACTCCCTTGAGGAAGGTGCGCCGCTCGAGCTTCTTGCCGGTGATGAATTCCATGTT
>CAYGKI010000073.1:0-335 GCA_964350235.1 uncultured Gemmatimonadaceae bacterium
GAAGCGGTCACCATCGCCGAGGGCTTCGACGAGGCGCTCGGGATCACCGGTGTGGTGATGACCAAGAGGGACGGTGACGCCCGCGGTGGTGCGGCCCTCTCCATTCGGGGTGTGACCGGGAAGCCCATCAAGTTCCTGGGCGTGGGTGAGGGCGTCGACGATCTCGACACCGCCGACCCCCAGCGGCTGGCGGGCCGGATCCTCCAGATGGGCGACGTGGTGGGCCTGGTGGAGCGGGCCCAGGCCGCGGTGGGCCAGGAGGAGCAGGAGAAGCTCGAGAAGAAGATGCTCGGAAAGGGGCGCTTCACCCTCGAGGACTTCCTGGGGTTCCATTT
>CAYGKI010000073.1:345-5060 GCA_964350235.1 uncultured Gemmatimonadaceae bacterium
GCGCAGAATCATGGGGCCGAGTGGTCGCCCGCCGATGAGGTGCATGTGCAGGTGCAGGACTTCCTGGTGGCCATGCGGCAGGTGCAGAAGATGGGGCCGTTGGATCAGCTCCTGAAGCTCATCCCCGGCGCGGGCCGGATGAAGATCCCCGCGGCGAACATGGACCCGAAGCGCTTGAAGCACGTCGAGGCCATCATCCTCTCCATGACCCTCGAGGAGCGTCGGAAGCCCGAGATCCTCAACGGCTCCCGCAGAGCGCGCATCGCCAAGGGCAGCGGGCGGCCCGTGGCCGAGGTCAACCGCCTCATGAAGCAGTTCAAGGAGATGGAGAAGTTCATGAAGCAGATGAAGGGGATGATGGGCGGGGGCGGGAAGATGCCCGGCATGGGCGGCGGCTTCCCGGGGCTCCCCTTCGGCCAGTAGGGGCGACCCTCCTGACCGCGGCGCGGGCGCTCGCCCGCGCTTCCGGTCGGGCGCGCCTTCGTTCCCGGGCCGGCGCCCCCTCGCTCCCGAGCCGGCGCCCCCGCACTTCCGGGCGCTCGCCCTCTTCCCGGTCGAGCTCCGTCACGCCGCCGGCGGGCGACTCACCCTCGAGTCGGCAGCTCCACCTGAACGGGGGCAACGGCCAGGGCCGTGGTCACGTCGGCGCTGAGCGCGACGTCGGCCTCCTTCAGCGCCTGAAGGCAGGAGCGCATGAGGTGGCTCCGGATCTGCCCGAGATTGTCCTGTCCGATATCCACCCAGAAGAAAACCTGGAGCTCCTGGTAGCTGGCGCGGAACTCGGACACCAGCACCGTGGCCGCGGGCTCGGTGAGCACACCACGGGCCCTGGTCACCTCCTTCAACAGCAGCTCCCGCACGGCGCCCGGATCGTGGCGGTAGTCCACGCCGATGACGAAGTCGCCCCGCCTCAGCCCGTCCCGGGTGAAGTTCACCAGCGGGTTCGTGAAGATCTGGGCGCACGGAATGAACGTGTCCCGGCCGTCGGCCGTCCGGATCTGGACCGAGCGCAGATTGATGTCCCGGACCGTGCCGGTGTGTCCCGAGCTCTCGATGAGATCGCCCACCTCGAAGGTGCGGCTGAAGCCGAGGAAGATCCCCGCGAGCAGGTTCTCACCGATGGAGCGGAAGGCGAACCCGAGAATGACCGCCATGAGCCCGCCGGTGGCGAGCAGCGAGCTGGCGATGGCGGTGAGGCCGAGGATGTTGAGGGCGATGACGATCCCGAAGACCGTGAACGTCCATTGGGCCACTCTGCGGGCCACGGTGGTGAACCGTGCCGACGCCTTGTCCCCGGCGAAGCGGGTGATGGCGAGACCCGCGAGTCGTCCGGCGAAGACGAAGGCGAGGAAGGTGAGGGTGGCCGCAAGGGTCTGGGGCAGGATGCTCGCGGTCTGATCCACGGCGTCCCGAAGCTCCTCGGAAACCTGCATCAATACCTCTCTATCCCCATGGTCGACTCGGGTGGCGTCACCCGTGGCCGCGCATCAGCAGCACCAGGCCCATCGCCACCCCCATGGCCACGACGACCCACCGCAGCTTCTTCTGGTCGAATCGTTGGATGAATCTTCCCGTGGCGTAGCCGCCGAGCATGGAGCCGACGGCCATGACGATGGCCACGGGCCAGACCAGCACGCCCGCGAGGATGAAGTAGAACACGGCCACGCCCTTGATGGCCACCGCCAGGACGTTCTTCCAAGCGTTGGCCTCGTGCATGTCGTGCAGCCCCATGAGCCCGAGGCTGGTCAGCATGAGGATCCCCATACCCGCTCCGAAGTATCCCCCGTAGACGGAGATGAGGAACTGGACGGACATCATCAGGGCGAACCAGCCCGCGCCGCCGTGTTCCTGGTGCCCCGGGGAGCGGAGCCACTGTCTCACGAGGGGCTCGGCGGCCACCATCCCCGAGGCCACGATGACGAGCCAGGGCGCCATGGCGCCGAACCAGGTCGGAGGCAGGGCCAGAAGCAGCCACGCTCCGATCCCTCCGCCCACCAGCGACGGAACGGCGAGCCACCACCACCGCTTGTCGGCCCGGGCCAGCGCCGTCCGGTAGCTCCACGCGGCGCCGGCGGACCCCGGCCAGAGGCCGACGCCATTGGTGGCGTTGGCGGCCACCGGAGGAATCCCCAGCCAGATGAGGATGGGGAACGAGAGGTTCGTCCCGCCCCCGGCCACGGCGTTGCCCGCTCCGGCCAGCAGGGCGGCCCCGAACGCGGCGAGGAGGAGGAACGGATCTGTTGCGTCCATCTTGTCGATGAGCTCGAGGGGCATGTGGCGGGCAGCGGTGTCTTCCCGCCGGGCCCCCGGGAGGGATGCGAGGGGCCGGTCGATGCGAACCCGTGAAGATACATCGGAGCGCGCATGCGCTGTACACATGCGACGGACCCTTGTATCCTATGCGTCTGCCTACGTCATCGATTCTCTGGACGTGGGCTCGCTCCGCGGTCGCGGAGCCGTGTGTTCACGCCAGAATATGTTGGGAAGATGCCCGTACGTATCCGACTCCGGCGGATGGGCCGGAAGAAGCAGCCCCACTATCGCGTCGTCGTAGCCGACAGCAAGTCGCCCCGCGACGGACGGTTCGTCGAGACCCTGGGCTACTACAAGCCGCTCGCACATCCGGCTCGCCTGGTCATCGACCTCGAGCGGGTGGACTATTGGCTCGGCGAGGGCGCCGATCCTTCTGCCACCATGAAGTCTCTCATCGCCAAGGCTCGCGCCGGCGGTGACGCCAAGGTGGCCGTGGGGCCTGAGGACGCCGACCATCGGAAGGCCAAGCGGGCCGAAGAGCTGGCCGCCAAGCGGGCCGCCGAAGAGAAGGCTGCAGCCGAGGAGAAGGCCGCCGCGGAGGCCGCCGCCGCCGAAGCCGCCGAAGCCGCCGCGGCTGAAGCCGCGGCCGAGGAAGCCGCCAAGGCCGAGGCTGCCGCCGCGGAGTCCGTGGCCGAGGAGTCGGAGCCGGCGCCCGAGGAGTCTGCGGACGCCGGTGAGGACGACGCCGAGAAGGCCGAGTAAGCCGGACGCTTCCGTGTCGCCGGGAGCGCGCCCCGACCCGCGCCATCTTGTGGTCGGTCACTTGGCGAAAGCACACGGCATCAAGGGCGAGATGTATGTGGAGCCCCTGACGGACCACCCCGAGGAGACCTACGCTCCCGGGGTGGTCCTGTCTTTTGGGGGTAGGAGGGACGACGGGCCGAACCCGGACCTGCCGCCGCTCCGCGTCCGTTCCGCCCGTCCGTTCCGGAAGGGGTACCTGGTCTCGTTCGACGGATTGGACGATCGGACGGGGGCCGAGGCTCTACGAGGGAGCTATGCGTACCGGGAAGCCTCGGAGGTGGAGCCTCCCGGCGAGGGGGAGATCTTCCACCACGAGCTGGTGGGCATGGAGGTGTTCCTGCGAAGCGGGGAGCGGCTGGGCGAGGTTTCCCATCTCTTCGAGCTTCGGCCCGCCGACCTCCTCGAGGTCCGGGGGCCGCACAAGGAGTACCTGATTCCGTTCCTCGACCGGATCGTGGTGGAGATCGACGCCGAGGGTCGCCGTCTCGTCGTCGACCCCCCCGAGGGACTCCTGGATCTCTAGCCTCCCGTGACCGCCGGGCCCCCGATGCGCATCAACATCGTCTCCATCTTCCCCGACTTCTTCGAGGGACCTCTGGGGCTGTCCATCCCCAGGAGAGCGGCGGAGGCCGGTCTGGTGGAATACCGCACGGTGGATCTCCGCGACTTCACCCACGACGTCCACAGGACCGTGGACGATCTGCCCTACGGTGGCGGCGCGGGCATGGTGATGAAGCCGGAGCCCTTCTTCGAGGCGGTGGATGCGCTACAGCCGGAGGGGCCCATCGTGCTCCTCTCGGCGCGGGGACGCCCGTTCCGGCACGACGATGCCGTTCGCTTCAGCGTCCAGCCCGAGCTCACGCTCCTCTGCGGCCACTACAAGGACGTGGACCAGAGAGTCGCCGACCACCTCGCCACGGAGGAGATCTCCCTGGGGGACTTCGTGCTGTCGGGCGGCGAGATCGGCGCGCTGGCCATCACCGATGCCGTGGTGCGGCTGCTCCCGGGGGCCATGGGCGATCACGATGCCGCGGCCACCGACTCCTTCTACGACGGGGAGATGCTGAGCGCCCCGTCCTACACCCGACCGGCGGAATACCGAGGCTACTCGGTACCCGAGGTGCTTCGCTCCGGAAACCACGACCGTATCGCCGAATGGCGGCGGAGGGAGGCCGAGCGGCTGACCCGTGAGCGGCGGCCGCGTACGGGCGACGGCGAAGGGTCGTAACCGGCCCCACACCTCCGGCGGGGGCTCTGAGGGTCAGGGGCCCTCGGGCAACCCGTCACGCCCCCCTTCCTTCCAGGAAGGCGTGGGCCCGTCGGCGAGGAACCGCACCGCCTCCAGGGCGGCGTCGATGAGCGCGGACATGTGGGTGAAGTCCACGTGCTCCACTTCGTCGGAAGGCTGGTGGTAGTCCTCGTGCATGTTGTAGGACGACAACGTGTGGGCGGGAATGCCCTGCACCGCGAAGGGGAGGTTGTCGCTCCGGAAGAAGAATCTCATCTCCGGCCTGGGGTCGGGGACGATGGGGGATCCGGCGGCAGCCAGCTGGTCGCCCATGGTCGTCCGCTCGTACCCCGTCAGCCAGCCGCGCCCGTGGCCTCCGGCCAGCGAGTCGGGCCGTCCGATCATCTCGATCTGGAAGTCGGCCACGGTC
>CAYGKI010000073.1:5070-7952 GCA_964350235.1 uncultured Gemmatimonadaceae bacterium
GTGCTGAGGAGCACGATGACCGAGCGTCTGGGGGCGGGGCCCTCCACCAGGGCCCGCGCGATCTCCAGCACCGCCACGGTGCCCGTGCCGTCGTCGTCGGCGCCGTTGTAGATGGAGTCGCCCTCCACCGCCGCACCGATGCCCACGTGATCGTAGTGGGCGCCGATGACCACGTACTGCTCCGCCACGGCGGGGTCGGATCCGGGGATGAGCCCCACCACGTTCACCTGATCCTCCAGGATGGCCTCGGTGGAGAGGGTGTCGAAGTCGAGCTCTTCGGAAGGGAGCACCAGGCGGCTCCGGCCATCCACGTCCACCCGTGCCAAGGGGACGGGCTGGAAGTACCCGTCCTCTCCCAGTGGCTGGAGGCCGTAGCGCTCGAGCTCCGCGGCCAGGAAGTCCGCCGCCAGGTGCGCCCCCCGGGTTCCCGTCCGCCGGCCCTCCATGGAGTCGGCGGCCAGGGTGGAGAGGAGGCTCTCGATGCGGGTGGTGCGGTCGCCTTCCAGATCCGCGACGGCAGTGGACGGACCCTCGTTGGGCTCGGCCCCGCCACAGGCTCCCGCGGCCAGGACCCAGGTCGAAACGATGGCTGACGCGGACCAACGCAGGAAGCGGATCGAGCCGGGCATGTTGATTCCTCGGACGTGGGACGTGGGAGGGACAAGTTGAGGGTGCGCCCGGGATGCGCCAAGTAGCAGCGGGGCACTTCACCGCACGCGTCGGGTCGGTTAGCTTATCCGTCTGTTCAGCAAAAGGCCCGGACCCGCGTCGTGGGAGTCCATCATGGCGGACGTAATCAAAGAGATCGAGAAAGAGCAGCTCCGGGACGAGGTCCCTGAGTTCGCACCCGGAGACACCGTCAAGGTGCTCTACCTCGTGCGTGAGGGCGCCAAGGAGCGCATCCAGGCCTTCGAGGGCGTGTGCATCGGCCGGAAGGGTGGGGGCGTCGACGAGACGTTCACCGTCCGGAAGGTATCCAGCGGCATCGGTGTGGAGCGTATCTTCCCGCTGCACGCTCCGACGGTGAGCGGCATCGAGGTGGTCCGCCGCGGCCGGGTGCGTGCGCGGCCGTCGCGGCAAGTCCGCCCGGATCGCGGAGAAGCGCACCGTTCGCTGACGGGGCCCGGCAGTGCCGCCGGCCTCCACGAGCTCCGAACGACCCCAGGACGTCCTCGCCTATGAGCGCGCGTTCTGGGGTCGTGGCTTGTCCGTCGCCGGCGTGGACGAAGCCGGGCGTGGTCCCCTGGCAGGCCCGGTGGTGGCGGCGGCCGTGATGCTCCGGCCCGGCACGGCCAGCGAGGGCGCCGACGACTCGAAGAAGCTCTCTCCCGACGTCCGTGAAGAGCTCTTCGCGCGGATCATGGACTCCGCGCTCTGCGTGGGCATCGGTGCCGCCTCGGTGAGGGAGATCGATCGGCGCAACATCCTGCAGGCCACCACCGAAGCCATGCGCCGCGCCCTGCGTCGGCTGCCCCGGTGTCCGGATCATGTCGTGGTGGACGGCCTCCCGGTGAAGGCGCTCGGTCGTGAGCACGAGGCCGTGGTGGACGGAGACGCCCTGGTCCACAGCATCGGGTGCGCGTCCATCGTCGCCAAGGTGGTTCGGGACCGGCTCATGCGCCGGCTCTCCAGGCGCTATCCAGGGTATGCCTGGGACACCAACGTGGGGTACGGTACGGCGGCGCATCGAGACGCGCTCCGAAGTCTCGGACCCACGCCACACCACCGGCTCACGTTCGGAGGCTCACAGTTCGAGCTGGAGCTCTGATGGCCTACGTCGCGTTCCGGACGAGGCTTCTCAACCACGTGGAGGAATCATGCAGTCCGAACACCTGACCAACCTGCACCCGGGATGGGTCGTCGGGGGCTGGGGGATCGCCGTATCCATCACGGCGGCGCTGTATCTGGGTGGTGTGGGCCTGGGGGTGGTTCGCCCAGAGGCCAACGCCCTCACCTGGTTGGTGGCGTCCCTGGCGGGTGGCTTCTACGTGGGCGGGCTGTTCGTGGGGCTCCGCTGGTGTGACGCGCCCATCCTCCATGGGGCCGCCATCAGCTTGCTCAGCGTCCTCGTCTGGTTCGTCGCCACCCTCTTCAGCGACGTGGACGCCTTCGATTCCGCGCCGGTGGTTCTCGGCCTCGTTCTCGTCCAGCTCGTGGCATCGGTGGCCGGCGGGCGCATGGGACGGCGGGTCACCCTCGGTCGAGCCGACGGGCCCTGAGGCCGGCGCATCCCATATTCACCCAGCAGGCACACTCCAGAACATGCGTTTTCTTCTCCGCTCGAAGATCCATCAGGCCGTCGTCACCGGCGCGAGCGTGGATTACGTGGGCAGCATCGCCATCGACATGGACCTCGTGGACCGAGCCGGCTTCATGCCCGGCGAGAAGGTGCTGGTGGTGAGCAACACCTCCGGCGCTCGCCTAGAGACTTATGTCATCGAGGCGCCGAGAGGCTCGGGCGCCATCGAGATGAACGGCGCCGCGGCGCACCTCATCAAGAAGGGTGAGGAGATCATCATCATGGGGTTCGAGCTGGGGGATGCCCCCATCGACCCCAAGCTCATCCTGGTGGACAAGCAGAACCGCTTCGTCAGGGAGATGTAGCGGCGGGCCTCAGCGGTCCAGGGTGCGCCGCACCACGTGGAGGAGCTCGTCCACGGCGTAGGGCTTCCCGATGATGCTCCAATGCCGGTCCTGGGGGAGCCGACTGGCCAGGGCTTCCGCCGAGTATCCCGTGGCGAGGAGGATGCGCACCCGCGGGTGCGCCGTGGCCAGGCGCGCCGCCAGCTGCGTTCCGGACATGCCCGGTAGCACCAGGTCCGTCAGGACCAGGTCCACCCGACCCTCCGACACGACCCGGACGAGCAGCCCGTCGTCCGGAC
>CAYGKI010000073.1:7962-11445 GCA_964350235.1 uncultured Gemmatimonadaceae bacterium
TCTCCAGGGCCTGGCCGCCGTTCTCGGCTTCCAGGACGGAGTACCCGGCGCGGTCCAGAATCCGCCGCACCAGCCGCCGGATGGGCTCCTCGTCCTCCACCAGCAGGATGGTCTCGGTACCGGGGGGCGCCACCAGGTCATCCGGGTCCACCGAGGCCGGCCCCTGGGCGGCCGGGAAGTAGACCTTGAACGTGGTGCCGAGGCCGACCTCGCTGTACGCCCAGATGGTCCCGCCACTCTGCTTCACGATTCCGTAGGCGGTGGAGAGCCCGAGGCCGGTTCCCTTGCCCCGGGCCTTGGTGGTGAAGAACGGCTCGAAGATCCTGGCCTGCGTGGCTTCGTCCATGCCCTCACCGGTATCCGAGACGCTGAGGAGAACATGTTCGCCCGCGGACATGGCCACGTGTCGAGACGCATCGTCCTCCGTCAAGATGACCTTGCGCGTGGCGATGGTCAGCGTGCCTCCCCGCGGCATGGCGTCCCGCGCGTTGACGCAGAGGTTCATGACCACCTGCTCCAGCTGTCCGGCATCGCCCTCGATGAGCGGCAGATCGTCGGCCAGGGCGGCCTCGAGCACGATGTGCGCCCCGATGACACGCCGGACCATGTCCAGGAAGTCCCCGATGACGTCGTTGACCTGGACGTGCCGGGGGCGCAGCACCTGCCGGCGGCTGAACGCCAGGAGCTGCCGGGTGAGGCGCGCGGCGCGCTCGCCGGCGGCCCTGATCTCCTCCAGCTCCTCGCGAAGGGGGGCGTCGGCCTCCAGGTCGGCCAGCACCAGGTCCGCGGTGGCGTTGACCACCGTCAGGAGGTTGTTGAAGTCGTGGGCGATCCCGCCCGCCAACCGCCCCACGGACTCCATCTTCTGCGCCTGCTCGAGCTGGATCCGCAGCGCTTCGCTCTCACGCTCGGCGGTGTCACGGGCGGAGACGTCCCGTGAGATGGCGAGGATGAGCGTCCGGCCGCGGTGATTGACCACGGAGAACGAGATCTCCACCGGGAACTCGGAGCCGTCCTTCCGCACGTGGCCGCTGCGCCGGACCCCCGCCGTGCCACGACGCGTGGCCTCCAGAACCTCCTCCCAGGTGTCCCGATCCCGCAGGTGGGGGGCGATGTCCGGGGGAGACATGTGTAGGAGCTCGTCCCGGCTGTAGCCGAGCTGGCGCGCGGCGCTCTCGTTGAAGTCCACGAAGCGCCCCGTCTCCGCGTCCGCCACGAAGAACGCGTCCGCCGATCCGTCCATGGCGCGGCGGAACAGCGTGAGCTCGGCCTGGTGCTCCTCCAGGGCCGCCGCGTCACGCTTGGCCTGGATTCCGAAGGAAACGTCGGCCCCCAGGTCCGACAGCAGGTCCACCTCCTCGTCATCGAATCCTTCGGCGTCCCGCGCGAACAGCATGAGCACCCCGGAGGTGGTGTCACCCTGGCCCAACGGGATGGCGCAGCACGATGCCGACGTGCCGAAGGCGACCACCTCGCGCCACGGCTCACCACATCCCTGGGTGTCCAGCTCGCTCCAGACCTGTGGCTCCCCCGTCCGGAGGGCGAGCCCCACGGGCCCGTTCCCGGTGTCCGCCAGGCTCCACGAAGCCCCGGATTCCAGAAGGCGCTCGGCCCCCTCGCCGGCGGCGGCCATGACGGTGAAGGGGGGCGCGCCTTCCCGGCCGACGTAGCCGATCCAGGCCAGAGGGTAGGCTCCCTCGCCCACGGCGGCGTCGCATACCCCCCGGAGCAGCTCGGCCTCGTCGGCCGCCCGGACCAAGGCCAGGTTGCAGGCGTTCCTGAGCCTGAGAATGCGCTGGGCCTTCTGCAGGTCCTCCAGGACCTTCTCCCCATCGAGCACCAAGGCCAGCTCACGACGGGAGCGTATGGCGTACATGGAGGCGGCGGTCCCGAGGACGAGCAGCAGCAGGATCACGGCCGAGGTAAGGGCGGCGGTGGTGGTGGGCGCCGCCATCCAACCCGAGGCCCACAGGGCCATGGCGGCGGCGGTGAGTCCCGCGAAGGTGAGGAAGAACGGGTGCGTCCGTTTGCGGGCTTCCCCTCGGGGCCGCGCCCGGGCCGAGTCGTCCGGCCCACCTCTCTTCATGTTTGTCGACATGCGGCGCCGTGGTGGGCGGGGTACCGGTCGCGGATAGGGTCGACGCGGAAGGAGAGCGTCGAAGGCCAGCGCTATTGTGGCCGCGTCGGCGGCCAGGCGAAAGGCCGGAGCGGTGCGCGCGCGTCGACCAGGGTCAGGCGCCGCCCAGGGCTTCCAGAGGGTCCGTGCCCGCCGCGCGTGCGGCAGGGACGAGTGCCGTCGCGGTCGCGACGGCGGTCACGCCTCCCACGATGACCATATAGACGCCCGGGCTCGTCGGGGACACGCCGTAGAGGAGATTCTCCACGAGGCGCACCAGCCCTACCGACGCCAGCACGCCCACGGCGGAGCCGAGGAGCGTGAGACCCAGCGACCGCCCCAGGATTCTAGCCACGATGTGGCTCCGCTCCGCGCCGACGGCGATTCGCAGCCCGATCTCGCGGCGCTGGCGCGCGAGGGTGTATCCCAGGATGCCGTAGAGGCCCACCAGGCTCAGCACCAGGGCGAGCATGCCGAATCCGCTCACCAGTCGCATTGCGAAGGCCCGGCGGGCGGTGCTGCTGCGGAACCGTTCTTCCAGGGTGGTCATGGCCTCCGGAGGGAGGAGTGGGTCCACGTCAGCCACCGCCGACCTGAGGCCTTCGGCGATGGAGCCCGGCTCGATGCCGTCGCCCCGACGGGCCATCACGCCCATCCAGGTGAGCCAGGACCAGTGCTTCTGCGCGTAAGGGATGTAGAGCGTCGGGCGGGGCTCCAGGTCGGGACCCTCGAGGCGCGCGTCCGCCACGATGCCGACGATCTCCCGCCAGGGCGTCTCGCCCGCGCGGAACGTGATCCTGCGTCCCAGCGCGTCGCCCTCGGGCCAGTGCTTCCTGGCCAGCGACGCGCTGATCACCACCACCGGCGGCCCGTCCGCGCCGTCGCGCTCGTCGATGCCGCGCCCCTGGAGCACGGGTTGGCGCATGACGTCGAAGTAGCCCGGTGTGACCGCTACCAGAGGCTCGTCGTCCTCGCGCCCGCTGGGGTTGGAGGCCTCGCGCCCCTCGACGGAGAAGCTGAAAGTCATGGACTGGCCGGACGCCGGGGTCATGGACGAGGCTACGGCCTGCTCGACTCCCGGGACGGCGCGCGCACGCTGGAGGATGGCCTCGTAGAGCGCGGTCTGCTGGCCGCTATCGGCGTAGCGGGCCTGGGGAAGATCCATCTCCATGACCGTCATGCCGTCCGGGTCGAATCCGGGATCCGTGGCGTTGAGCGCCCGGAAGGACTGCACGAAGAGCCCGGCGCCCACGAGGAGGACCACCGAGAACGCCACCTGGCCCACGAGGAGCCCGTCCCTGAGGCGGTTCTGTGCCGCGCCGGAGCTGCTCCGGGTGCCGCGCAGGGTCCGGTCGATGTCGGTCCGG
>CAYGKI010000074.1:0-337 GCA_964350235.1 uncultured Gemmatimonadaceae bacterium
GCCGTTCAGGTAGGCGGCCAGAACCGTGCCGGCGGCCGCACCCAGCACGGCCAGCGCCGCTGCCTCGGCAAGGATCTGTCTGACGAGTCGTCCGTTCCCGGCACCCATGGCGAGGCGGATGGCAAGCTCCCGCTCCCTGGACAACGCTCTCACCAGGAGGACCGTCCCGACGTTGAGGCACGCGATCACCAGGACCAGGGCGGCCACGGCCGAGAGGATCCCCACGAAGGTGTCCACTGCGGCTCGCAAGCTGTGGTCCACACCGGTGGTCCGGGTCACGCCCACGCGATGTCCCCGATTGCTCTCCGGGAACCGCGACTCCAGGCGCAGGGCGACG
>CAYGKI010000074.1:347-10107 GCA_964350235.1 uncultured Gemmatimonadaceae bacterium
CGTCTCCGGCGACACCCCTTCGCCCAGCCGCCCGATCATCTCGAGAGGCTTGCTCGCCGGGTCCTCAGGATCGAATGCCGGCAGGAAGGCCGGCGCGGCGGCGATGGGGAGCCAGAGGTCGACGGGGAATCCGATGAAGTGGCCGGAGAACCCCGGCGGCGCGACCCCGACGACGGTCACGGTGGCCCCATCGAGCTGGACGGTCCCCCCCACGGCGCCCGGATCGGCCCCCAAGGCGTCCCTCCACCATGCGTATGAGAGGACGGCCACGGGCTCCGAGCCGAAAGGCGCATCCTCCGGGAACCGCACGGTGCCCAGATGGGGATCGATGCCCAGCATGGGGAAGTACGCCGGTGACACGACCTGGGCCACGACGGAACCCTCCTCCCCGCCGTCCCCGCGGTCGAGGCGCGTCCCCGCGAACGCGACGAGCTCCTCCAGCGTGGCGGTCGCTTCACGATACGCTGTGTAGTCCTCCCAGGAGAATCCGAGAAAGCTGTTCCCCCCTGGGACGTCCGGCCAGACATCCACCAGGCGTTCCGGATCCTCCACGGGGAGCGGCCGAAGCACGAGCTCGCTCGCGACGGTGAACACCACGGTGTTGGCACCGATACCGAGGGCCAGGACCAGAATCGTCGTGATGGCCAGGGCGGGTCGTGCCAACATGGATCGCGCCGCGTGCCGCACATCCATGACCAGGTCCGCCAGTAGACTCGCCACGGTGCTTCGTGACACCGCGGGAGCGCGTCCAGCCGAGGGTCGCGCGCCGACCTTGAGGGCGCGGGCGGCCGCGCTGGGATCGCCGAAACGCTGAAGGAGCTCGGCCGCGGAGCGCCCGGACGCGAGACCATCCTGGAAATGCCGATGCAGGTCTGCGCGGACCTCGCGCGCCTCCTCGCCCTCGAGACCCGCGAGGCGGACCACCTCTTCCACGGCTTCACGCAGCGGGGCGGGAAGCGGCTGGCTCATGCGATCCCCAGCTTGGCCATCGCCTCCACCAGTCCCGCCCACTCCCGCTCGTGTCGGCGGAGCCACTCCCGGCCCTCCTTGGTGAGCTGGTAGTACTTCCGGACCCGGCCCGAGTCTGCCCGCTCCGACCTCGTGGAGACCAACCCCTTGGACTCGAGGTTGTAGAGAAGCGGGTACAGGCTGGAATGCCCCATGGCGAGGACGCCGCTGGATTCCCGGTCGAGCGCCTCGGCGAGCTCGTACCCGTACATCTCCCTGGCATCGAGGAGCTTCAGGACCGCGAGCGGACCCGCGCCTCGCATCCAAGCCTTCGGAACCCTCGACATCCGGCGCCTCCGTCCACGGGACTCGTTATTGCCGTCACATATTATGTGACACCATATATCATGGCAAGACTGCTCCGAGGCGTCTCGGGGCCCTGAGCCATCAAAGCCATCTGGGAACAGCTCGTTGGTGGTCGGGAGGGAGCAGTGCTACCGAGCGGGTGTCACCCGCATCTTGAGCGGACCAGTCCGAGGACCATGCCCGGGTCGACCGTACCCCCGTCTCGACGGCTGCCGGTTCGTCCGGCCCTCGTCCTGGCGGACGAGTGGCGGCCTACCCTTGCGTCATGTATGCCGACAGCTCGATGACGTCCTCGTAGCTCATCGCCCAGTCCCGTGCCGCCAGGACGTAGTCCGAAGCGTCCTCCCGCGTCAGCACTCCGTCGTGGTGGAGGAGATCGGCCATGGCCCCGAACAAGCGGGCCGCCTGGCCTCGGACGTTCAGCCCCGGCTGGGCGCTGGCGATGGAAGCCAGGCTCCGGGTGATCTGGAAGTGGGTCATGTGATCGGGCCGGCAGACCGTGTTCACCAGACCCCGGTACGTGGCCATCAGGGTATCCGTGCGGCTCATGAGCGGGAAGCCTCCTGTCTTCGTGGCCGATGACGCCTGAATGACGCTCGCGGCCCTCCACGACGCTCCCGTCACGCCGGGCCCACGATTCGCGCGCAGGTCGGTCACGGTCCCGCGCGGACCGACTCGCGGCGTCAAACGCCCGGGAGGGGGACCGCCGTGCCGGTCACCGTGATGCCTCCCCGGGCCGGGACGTGGACGTCGATGCGGCTGGGCCGCCCCATGGCCGCGCCTTGGTGGACGACGAACGCGCCGGGTGCCACGAGCAGACCCGCGTCCCTCAGGTATCCGCCCAGCGCGGCCGCGGCCGCTCCGGTGGCGGGATCCTCCACCACCCCACCTACCGGGAACGGATTCCGGGAATGGAAGGTGCCCCCGTCCTCGCGCCACAGGAGCTGGAGGGTGGTGAGGTCCGCGGCGCGCATGACGGCCTCCAGCGCGGGGACGTCATAGGCCAGACCGTCCAGGGTGGCCAGCTCCCGCACCGCCAGCACCAGGTGCCACGCGCCGGCCCAGGCCAGGCGCGGCGGGATGGCGGGGTCCAGCTGGTCGGGGGACCAACCCAGGGCTTCCAGCGCTCCGGACAGAAGGTCGGGCGGGACGTCGGCCTGCTCGGGGAGGGCGGACGTGAGAGCGGCGCGGAAGTGCGCGCCCGCTCGGACCACCTCCACGGGGATCGGTCCCACGGCGGTGTGGAAGGTGTAGGTGCCCGGGCCCCTCCGGTGTCCCAGGAGCACCCCCGACGCCACGGTGGCGTGCCCACAGAACGAGACCTCAGCCTTGGGGCTGTAGTACCGGACCGTGTAGGAGGCCGGTCCGTCGGGGGCGAGGAATGCCGTCTCGGAGTAGCCCACCTCGGCCGCGATGGCGAGCATCTCGGGTCCCGCGGGGAGGAGGTCACCGACCCAGACGCCCGCCGGATTCCCGCCGGCGGGATCGTCGGTGAACGCGGCGAGGCGTGAGAGCTTGGCCGTGGCCTCCCCGCTTGCGTTCACGTCCAAAGCTCCCGAATCTGGTCCTCGTTGGTCCGCCATCGTATCAATACTAAAATACTGATACCATTACAGCCAAGGCCCACCCGCTACGGCCTGCGCCCCCGCCACCGCGCCCGTGGCGTGCCCGAGGGCCGGCGTCGTTGAAGGCCGGACACCCGAGCGTCGGAGTTCAGGATGGCCAAGGACAAGTCCCAGAAGTACGCCGAGCTCGCGGGCCTGAGCGACGCCGCGGTTCTGACGGCCACGGGGAAGGATTGGGCCGCATGGACCAGCGTGCTCGACGCCCAAGGCGCCTCTTCCTGGCCGCACGCCGACATCGCCCGGTGGCTCATGGACGAGCACGGCGTGGGCGGATGGTGGGCGCAGTCGGTGACGGTGGCGTACGAGCGGTTCCGTGGCCTGAGGGACGTGGGGCAGCGCCGGGGCGGTGGGTACGACATGAACAAGAGCAAGACCGTGGGCGTTCCGTTCGAGCGCCTCAAGGAGGCTTTCAGCGATCCGGTGGAGCGGGCCGCGTGGGTCGGGGATCTCGAGCTCGAGCCCGTGGAGACCAGGTCGCCGAGCTCGCTCCGCTTCCGTGCGCCCGACGGTCGAACCGTTGCGGCCTGGTTCGTGGAGAAAGGCTCCGACCGCGCCACCGTGTCGGTTCAGGTGGAGGGGCTCCCCACCAAGGAGGATGCGGATGGTCTGAGGGCGGCGTGGACGGAGCGTCTGGACAGGCTGAAGACCCGATTGGAAGCGTGATGGGCCGGGTGGCGCGGTGCGGCGGCAGCCATTCCCGGCCCTGCCGCCCGCGTCTCCGACTCAGTCGGAGCCGGGCCAGAACGAGACTCGGCCGATGTGCAGCGTGAGCGCGGCGCCGCCGAAGCTGTGCTCCCCAAGGTTGGCGAATCCGCTCACGCCGATGCCCAGAGTCCGCCGGGGCCTCAGCGCCCCCTCCACCTGGATGGCCACGCCGAAGCCGTGCGAGCGCTCATCCTCGTAGGTACAGAAGAAGAAGGCGCAGCTCTCGATCTCCCCGTCGCGCCGGGACTCCACGTAGGAGGGCCCGGCGGCGAGACGGAGCCATCCGGAGCTGCCTTCGTGGAGGCGACCGTACATGAGGGCCAGGTCCGCGGCCTCCTCCGCCGGACCGAAGAGCTCGACGTTGAAGGTGCTCGCGGAGCGTAGGATGAAATCCCCTGCCTGGGTGCGGACCGACAGGGACATGAGGCCTGCCCCTCCCTCGCTCCCCACGCCCAAGCCGAAGCTTCCGAACACGCGAACGTCCGATGGCGCGCCGGCGGCGTCGGGCTCCGGCTCCTGGCCCAGGAGCGCCATGGGTGCCCACAGCGTGGAGAGGGCGAGGGTGACCGCGAAGCGTGTGAGACGGGACGTGGACATCGGAGGCCTCCTGAGACGGGAAACGACGATGTATCCACAATGCGGGCGCCAGGGCCCCGCCGGCCTACGTACCGCTACGTAACGTCCCCACCCGGAGCACGGACTTCCGTGCCGGTCCAGGCCTGAATCCCGCCGATGGTGCGGATCCGCTCAGCCAGCCGATAGGGGACGTCGCTACCGACGTAGAGGAGCCGGTCCTTGGTGAGGTACAGGCGGACGGCCTGGTCGCCCCTGGTCGTCCAAGCCGTCTTCTTTCCCCATCCCCGGATCCCCCATCCCCCGAACTCCTTGAGGGGACGGTAGCGTACCACGTCCAGGGCCTCGATGTCCTGGAACGACACGCGGCGATGAAGCAGCGGCACCTTTCCCAGGTGGATGAAGAGGCCGGTGTCGTCCACCCGCACGGTCATGCCGCCCACCAGCCAGCGCATGCCCAGGCCGAACGCCAGAATCCCCAGGGCGAACGGGATGCGAGCCGCTTCGGGAAGGTCCGAATCGAGCCCGGCGAAGGCTGCGAAGCTGGTGATGAGCATGGCGCCCCAGAAGAGCGCGTCGGCCCAGTGCGGCCACGGAGTCCGCTCGGTGTAACGAGCCTCGTGATCTGCCATGTCACGAATACGCTTGCAGTCCGGCATTCCTTCACGCACACTGGCTCCGCGCATTTCCGGATTCACAATCGTGGAGCCTGACCCCAGTGGACGACCAAGAGGGACACGAGCAACCATACCGCCTGGGCCAACGCATCGGGCTCATCGGCGGCGCCGTCGGATTCGCGGCGCTTCTTCTGATCCCCGGCCCCGAGGCCCTTCCCGTCGAGGGATGGCGGACCGCCGCGGTGGCGTTCCTCATGGCGGTCTGGTGGATGACCGAGGCCATTCCCATCCCGGCCACCGCCATCCTGCCCCTGGTGCTCTTCCCCACGCTCGGCGTCCTGAGCGCTCCCGACGCGTCCACGCCGTACGCCAACGATCTGATCTTCCTGTTCATGGGCGGCTTCTTCATCGCCGTGACCATGGAGCGCTGGGGCCTCCATCGACGCATCGCGCTGGGCATCCTGGCGCGCGTGGGCTCCGGTCCCAACCAGCTCGTGCTCGGATTCATGCTCGCCACGGCGTTCCTGTCCATGTGGATCAGCAACACGGCCACGGCGGCCATGATGCTCCCCATCGGGATCGCCGTGGGTGAGATGTTCCGGCCCCAGGACCAGGAGGGTCCCTACGAATTCGGGATCAGCCTCATGCTGGGCATCGCTTATGCGGCGTCCATCGGCGGGAGCGCCACGCTCATCGGGACGCCGCCCAACGCGGTCTTCGCCGGTGCGGCCAGCGAGATGCTCGGCCGCCAGATCGGCTTCGTCCAGTGGATGGGGGTGGGGGTCCCCGTGGTGGCCGTCATGCTTCCCCTCACCTGGCTGCTTCTTACACGGGTGCTCTACCGTCCGGGCAAGCTGTCGGGTGACGCCGAGGCCATCATCGAGGATGAGCGCCGGGGTCTCGGTCGGATGAGCTCCGGCGAGCGGGTCACGGCGACCGTGTTCGCGCTCACCGCCATGGCATGGGTGCTCCGGAGCGAGAAGACGTTCGGAGGTGTCACGGTGCCCGGCCTGGAGAACCTCACGCCGCTGGTCACCGACTCCACCATCGCCATGGGCGCGGCCATGCTCCTCTTCATCCTGCCGGTGAGCTGGAGCCGCGGTCAGTTCGCCCTCGACTGGGCCACCGCGCGGAAGATCCCCTGGGGCGTGCTGGTGCTCTTCGGCGGCGGGCTGTCGCTGGCCCGGGCCATGGACCAGTCGGGCCTGGCCACCTGGATCGGCGGTGCCGTGGGCGCTCTCGATACGGTGCCCGTCATCGTCCTCATCGGCTTCACCGCTCTGGTGGTGATCTTCCTGACGGAGATGACGTCCAACACCGCCACCTCCACCATGGCCATGCCCATCATGGTGGGCGCGGCCATCGGGCTGGAGATCGAGCCGCTGCTGCTCATGGGGGCCGCGGCGCTGGCGGCGGCCATGGCGTTCATGCTTCCCGTGGCCACCCCGCCCAACGCCATCGTGTTCGCGTCGGGCTACATCACCATTCCCCAGATGGCCAAGGCGGGCCTGTTCCTGAACATCCTGGGGGTCATCGTGATCTCCGTGCTGGGAAGCATCCTCATCCCCATGTTCCTGGTGGGTTGAGCGGCTGGGGCGCCGGCCCCGGGACCCCCCACGTCGTGCCCGACGTCAGGAGGGGTCGTCGGGGTCGGGCCTGCCCAGGCGCTCGAGGGTCCGGTGGGCCACGGCCTCCATCTGATCCAGGCGGGTCTTTGCCCATGAGGGGACGCCGCCGACGGCCGCCACCAGCGTGCCGATGCCCATGGCCAGAAGGGCGCCCGCGCCGGCCAGCGGGACGTCCGCGCCGACCGCGGTGAGGGTCCCCAGGATGCCTGACATGCCGAGCATCCCGGCCCCCACGCCCCCGAGCTGACGGGCGCTTCCCTTGGAGGTGCCCATGCGGAGCCGATGTCCGGTGCCGTCGGGCTCCACCCACGCTTGCAGGTTTCCGTTGGTCCACCCCCGCAGCCCACCGTCCCGGTGCACCTTGCCCGAAGCGTTGAAGGTGGCGCGAAGGTCGGCCACCAGGGCCTCGAACTCGGCGTCGGTCAGCGCCCGCGGGAGCCGGACGGTCCGGCCGACGCGTAGGGGGAGGCCCAGGGTGCGCTCCACCGTCGGGGTGAGCTCCAGGGTCCGGGCGGCCTCGGCGATGCGGTTCGCCGGGATCCCCACCTCCCTGCCCACCTCCTGGAGCTCGGCGAGCGTCATGCCGTCGGACGAGCCGTCGGCCGAGGATCCGAGGGCCGCTGGACGGCGTTCCTCCACGGCCTTGCCGAGAATTTCCTCGATCTCCCGCCTATCGTAGCGGCGTTCGCCAGACATGCGTTCCCCTCCCCATCGGTGCGCGTCGCCCTGCATTCCCCGGAATATAGACGGCCGTTCGTGGTTTGCGGGCAGGGACGCCCAGCCGCACATTTCCCTGCTCAACCAGACCCCAGGAGGAACCATGACCTGCCCTGCCATCCCTCGACCCTTCCGTCCCCTCGCGCTCGCCGTCGGATTGGCCCTGACCCTCACCCCGTCCCTGGCCCAGGCCCAGATGGATCACGGTGGTGGCGGCGGGATGCACGACGGTGACATGCCGCCCCTCGTGGCCGTTCGGATGCAGTACGAGTCGGTCCGCGACCACATCCTCCGGACCGCCCACGGCGTACCGTCCGACGTTCTGACGTACCGTCCCACCGAGGAGGTGCGCTCGTTCGGAGAGCTCCTGGGGCACGTGGCCAACGCGTCGTACTCGTTCTGCTCGGCCGCTCTGGGTGAGGATTCCCCGGCGACGACCAACTACGAGGAGGTCACCGACCAGGCGGCCCTCGCCGCCGGCCTCGAGGAGGCGTTCGCCTACTGCGACCGGGCGCACACCGGAATGTCCGGGATGCAGCTCATGGAGGAGGTGTCGCTGTTCGGTCAGACGGGTCCGCGGATCTGGGTGTTGGTGTTCAACGCGACGCACACCTGGGAGCACTACGGGAACCTGGTGACCTACATGCGGTTGAATGGGATCGTGCCTCCGTCGTCGGGTGGGCTCACCGGTAACTGAGGCACGCCATCGCCGGGCACGCCGTCCGGCGGGGCTTCGACGGCCGCCCGCGTGACGCGGTCGGGCCGAGCAACGGTACTCTCGAGGGAGCGTGGATGTGATGCGGAGGATGATGTGGGGATGCGCGTTGGTGCTGTCGGCTCTGGCGTCGACGGCTCCGGTGGAGGCCCAGTCGCACGACGAGCACGGGGTCCGTGCGGCGGTGGAGCAGATCTTCGAAGGGATGAGGACCGCCGACGCCGATCTGGTGCGTGAGGTTCTGGCGCCGGGCGTGCGCTTCGCGGGCGTCGGCGAGGACGGCGTCGTCTCGGTGCAGTCGCTGGACGGCTGGTTGGGCTCCATCGGCACTTCGGAAGGCCGATGGGACGAGCGTATCTACGACGTCGAGGTGCAGATCGACGGGAACATGGCGTCGGTCTGGGCGCCCTTCACGTTCTACTTCGACGGTGCCATCAGTCACTGCGGCATCAACTCCATCGAGCTGATGCGTGATGCGGCCGGGTGGAAGATCACGCAGATCGCCGACACCCGGCGCACGGAGGGGTGTCCCGACCCGCTGTCGGGACGTTGACCCCCGGGACAGCGCGCGCCCTGGCCCGTTCTGCGTGGCCGGGGCGCGCCTCGTTCCGCCGCGTGGCGGGCCTGGCCTGGCTGCTGCTGTTCGGGGTGGCGTGCGCGGACAACCCCGCGGGGCCGGGTCCGCCGGAGCCGGTTGCGCTGGTAGGCGCCACGGTGGTGGACGGGTTGGGGGGCACCCCGGAGCCCGGCCAGACGCTGGTGCTTCAGGATGGGCGGATCGCCGCCATGGGGCCGGTGGCCAGCACCGCGGTGCCACGGGACGCGGTCGTGCTGGACGTGGAGGGTCTCTGGGTCATGCCCGGATTGATCGACACGCACGTCCACATGCCAGAGCCGGGCGCCCAGCCTCGCTTCCTGTCCAATCTGCTCGGGTTCGGAGTCACCACCGCGCGCTCCACGGCGGCGGCCCCGTCGGGAGGGACCGAGCTCCGCGCGCGCCTGGTGGCGGGTGAGGTGCTCGGTCCACGGTTCGTCACCGCCGGACGTCTCATCGACGCCCCCGGGAGCGTGTGGGGCGACTTCGGCTCCGTGGTGTCCACGCCCGCGGAGATCCGGTCCGAGATCGCCGCCCAGGACGCGCAGGGTGTGGACTTCATCAAGCTCTACGCCGGGCTCGCGCCGGACCTGGTGCGGGCGGGGATCGAGGAGGCCCATGCCCGGGCGCTCCCCGTGGTGGGGCACCTTGGCCGCACCGGTTGGGGTCAGGCGGTGGCCGCCGGCATCGACCAGATCACCCACGGATGCATCTGGGGGATGGCGAGCAGCGTGGTCTCGCGCGCGGACAGCGCGCGCTTCGCCGGCCTCTACGTGCCCAACACCGAGGGCTCGTTCGACCCTGCCCTCCTCGGGGAATGGCCGGCCGCGTTGGATCTGGGAGGAGCGCGCTTCGGCGAGCTGGCAGACGGAATGCGGGACGGAGGGGTGTTCTGGGATCCCAATCTCGTGCTGTGCGAAGCCACTGTGTTCGGTGACGAGCAGGCCGTTCTGGATCGCCTGGATCCCAGGTACGACGTCCAGGAGGCGGTCTTTCCGCACCCGTACTCCTCGGCGTGGTCCGCCAACACCCGTGCCGTCGCCAAGGCGGCGTTTCCGAGCATGCTTTCCGTGGTGGCGGCGCTGCACGAGCACGGCGTCCGCCTGACCCTGGGCAGCGACACCCTGAATCCGTGGATGACGCCCGGGATGGCCGCGCTCCGGGAGCTCGAGCTCCTGGTTCAGGCCGGATTGACACCCGGCGAGGCGGTGGTGGCGGCCACGCGCAACGGCGCGGCGGCACTCGGTATCCTGGACGACGCCGGCACGCTG
>CAYGKI010000074.1:10117-11354 GCA_964350235.1 uncultured Gemmatimonadaceae bacterium
TCCGGTCCCAGCGAGACCGACGGGTCGGCGTTGTGGACGACGCCGGCACGCTGGAGGTGGGCAAGGCCGCGGATGTCCTCATCCTGGGTGGAGATCCCACCATCGATGTTTCCAACGTCAGGGATCTTCGCCACGTGGTGGTGGCCGGGCGGGTGTACGAGCCGGGGACGTTGCGTCGACCGTGAGGAACCCGCCGGGCTCCGTGCCGGTTTCGTATTGGACCGAGCAAAATGACCAGGGGAAGTGACGAGGATGAACGGACGACGGACGATGAGAGGTGTAGCCCTCGGTGCCGGAATCGGCATGATCTTCGGGGCCGCGCTGGGTGCGGTGGGGGTAGGGTTGGTGCTTGGTGCTGCGGCCGGCCTTCTCGTTGACGCCGGGGTCAGCGGACGGGCTTGAAGTCTACTGTGGCCGGCGCGCCGGCTGCGCGGGATCGCAGACACCCCTGCGGACGAACAGGAAGAGCATGAGCAGGACCCCCACCATGGATGCGGCCACGTCCAGAGGATCGTAGACCTGGGTCCCCCCCAGCCGGTGAAGGTTCAACTCCTGGCTGACGACGAAGGCCGTGGTGGCCAGCGCGGTGACGATGTAGATGATGCCGTCGGGTGTGGCCTGCATCCGCGCACGGAATCGCTCCCTGGCCAGGAAGAGAAGCACCGCGATGCCCGTCATGCCGACCATCGCTTCGACCGCGTTGGGAAGAGAGAGGACGATGGTGTCCACGAACGCCGGGGCATCCGACCGGAGCACCCAGCGGCGTACGAAGAGCTTGTTGAGCGCGAAGATGCCCAGGGCCGACAGATAGAGTCGCACCAGGTAGCGCTTGATTCGGATTGGGCCGACCTGAAGGCCGTCCACGGGCTCGTCCGTCAGAACCGACCCGCCGCCCGACGTGCCGCCCGGGTTCCACCCAAGGCGACGTTCATTCCAGCTCTTCCACGAAATCCTCGATGAGCTCCAGCGTCCTGGGATGCTCCAGGACGTCGGTGTGCTCCGCTCCCTCGATGAGCACGTAGGGCTGACCCGCCGCCGCCGCGAGCTCGTCGGCGTGTGCGCGGACCACCCTGGTGTCGAGCTCGGGCTGGAGCATGAGGAGCGGCACGTCCACCTCGGCGATACGGCGACTGGGCGTGAAGTCCCGGAAGGTGCTGCCCAGCTTCCGCCAGAAGAACGGGCGGAACAGGTTGACGATGAGCTTCCCTGGAAGGCCGTGGTCGGTCATGAACTCGGC
>CAYGKI010000075.1:0-2219 GCA_964350235.1 uncultured Gemmatimonadaceae bacterium
GTCGTCGATGAGCCACGCCGCGGCGGAGAGCGCCAGGGCGTTCACGATGAGTCGGATCAGGAAATTTCGCATGCGCTATTCGTATCTCAGCGCGTCCATGGGATCAACCCGGGACGCGCGCCGCGCCGGGATGAGGGCGGCACCCAGCGCGATCCCCGAGAGGAGCACCGCCACGCCGGCGAGGACCAACGGGTCGTAGCCCTCGATGCCGAACAGCAGGGACTGGGCGGCGCGCCCGAGGGCCACCGCCAGGACGATCCCCACCACGCCGCCCACCACCAGCATCCGCGTCATCTGTCCCAGCACCATCTGGCGCACCCGGGCCTGCCCGGCACCCAGGGCCATGCGCAGCCCGATCTCGCGGGTGCGCTGCGCCACGGTGTACGCCAGCACCCCGTACAAGCCGATGGCGGCCAGGGTCGTGGCCAGCACGGCGAAGGCGGCGGAGAGCGTGGAGATGATTCGGTCCATGAACACGTTGTCCTGGACCTGGGCCTCCAGCGTCTTCAGCTCCTCCACGGGGAGGTTGGCGTCCACACGGCCCACCACGCCCGGGATCTGCCCCACGAGCGCGTCGGGCTCCAGACGGGTGCGGGCGTAGAAGGTCATGAAGCCCATGTCCGCGGACTGGCGATAGGGCGTGTAGAAGACCGGCGGCGCCTCGTCCTTCACGTCGGAGTACTTGGCGTCCCGAACCACCCCGACGATCTGGATGTCCAGCTCGGACTGTCCGCTCCCGTCGTTGGACATGTACTTCCCGACGGCCTGGGCGCCATTCAGGTTGAACTTCCGGGTGAACGCCTCGTTCACCACCGCCACCAGGGGGGTGCCGTCGGTGTCGGAGGCATCGAACTCGCGCCCCGCCACCAGGGCGATGCCCAGCGTGCTGAAGTATCCGGGTCCGATGCGGTTCAGCCTGGAGTTGTTGTCGATGTCCGGGCCGGACTCGAAGCCCTCCACGGAGACGTCGGTGCCCCAGCTGCTCCCCGCCATGATGGGCACCATGCTGGCGGAGACCGAGGAGATGCCGGGCACCGCGGACAGCTCGTCCTCGATGCCCTGGAAGATCTCCATGTTCCGGGCGTCCTCGTAGCCGTTGAGCACGGGGGCGACCTGGAACGTCACCACCTCTCCGGCTTCGGACACGCCCAGGTCGATACGGCTGACGTTTGAGAGGCTGCGGATGAACAGCCCCGCCGGAACCAGGAGCGCCGTGGAGAGCGCGATCTGAGCGGTGACGAGGGTGCTCCTGAAGCGTGCCGCCTGACGGGCGCCGGAAGGCTGGCCCGAGCCCGCCTTCAGGATGCTCTGGAGGTCGGGCCGGGAGTTGGCGATGGCGGGATAGAGGCCGAAGAGGACGCCCGTTCCCACGGAGAGGGCGGCGGCGAAGGCCATCACCCGTGGGTCGAGGCCGAGGGTGAGGGTGCTCCCGGCTTCAGGCGGGAGCACCGAGGCGATGAAGCGGAGGGTCCACCGCGCCACCGCCAGGCTGGCGACGCCACCCAGAGCCGCCAGCAGCACCGACTCCGTGAGAAGCTGGCGCATCAGCTGCCCACGGCCCGCTCCCAGGGATCCCCGGATGGCCATCTCCTGGCTCCGCCCCGCCCCTCGGGCCAGAAGGAGGTTGGCGATGTTCGCGCAGGCGATGAGGAGCACCACCCCCGTCACCGCGAACAGGATGGTGAGGGGCATGCGCGCCTCGCCGTGGATGGAGCTCTGTCCGCGGTCCCCGGGCTCCAGCACCACACGCTTCTGCCGGAAGCGCTCCAGGGTCTCGGCGCTCATCCCCTCCTGCAGCGGCGCCTCCACTTCGTTCACGATGGAGGCGTAGACGGCGTTGATCTCGTTGTCGGCCCGCTCCAGGGTGACGTCCCGCTGCAGCCGTCCGAAGACGTACGCCCAGTAGCTCCGCCGGTTCTCGAAGCCCGGATCGAAGCCCGCCTCCAGCACGCCCCGCATGGTCATGGGGACATAGATGTCGGGGTCGCCGCCCAGCGTCGTCCCGCTGAACCCCTGCGGGGTGACGCCCACCACCGTGAGGGACTGGCCGTTCACCACCATGGACTGGTTGAGGATGGCGGGATCGCCGCCAAGCCGGTTCTGCCAGTAGTCGTGGCTCAGCACCACGACGAAGTGTCCGCCGATGACCTCGTCGTCGCTGGGGCCCAGGAGGCGGCCCAGGGCAGGCTGCACCCCCAGCACCTGGAAGTACGAGCCCG